>NZ_WJYH01000014.1:0-94636 GCF_009668065.1 Acinetobacter sp. RIT698 | reverse complement strand
TTTAATATGCAACCCAGCCATTCTCTATAATAAATTTAAAAATTGATTTTAATTTCTCAATAAGCAAGGTTTTTCAATAAAACCTAAAAATCACAGTTTTTTACCCCCTTATCGTGATTGAATCAATCCGCATTAAACACAGTCTGTAAATTCCGACTTTATAGTTTGCCCATTGTTTGTTGTACATAAATTCTTCATTTTTATATGAGGTTAAACAAGGATGTACAACAATGAAGAAGTTATTTCTATTTATAGGTTCAATGGGGCTTTTGGTCAGTATGCCTAGTTTTGCAGCAGATTTAAGTATAGGTGACCCTAAAACAGAATCAGGTGAACTTAAACTTTCTGGCGCAATCCGTACCCGATATATGTACAAAGATTATATCGTTGAAGCAAATGAGGGTTCTAAAAACAAGGATTGGCAGCTTGCAGATATTAAAACAGTATTGAGTTACGAAAACCCAAATTGGATTGCCTCATTAGATCTACGCTGTTATCAATACAGCCGTTTATGTGATGGATTATTTCTAAAAGATGCTTGGGCTGGATATAAAATTTCAGACCAACAACGCTTTACCGTGGGTTTCCAGTCAGTTGATTTTGGATTTGGTCGGCTGTGGGGCAACAGCTATTATGAAACCTTGCTAAATACGGTTGGCTTAGAAGATATTCAAAATCTAGGTGCGAAGTATCAGTTTAAAAATGATCAATACAATTTTATTTTAGGTTTTTACCCAACAGATGGCGGTAATTATACAGGAACGTCTAAAGACGCCAGCCGCTATAGTGGTAACTTCGTTCAAGCCGATGATTTAAGCCAAGGCACAGATATCGATGAAAAAAATATGTGGGTGACTCGTTTATCTAAAAAATTTGAGCTAGACCCAGCGCAAAAGTTTTCAACTGAGATTGGTGGTTCATTCTGGTACTCAGATCTGGAAAATAATCGCACGCAGCAAGATGGTCATCGAAGTACATGGAGTGTCTTTAGCACAACCAATTATCAAGCATGGCAATGGCTCTTTCTTGCAGGTGAACAGAACATTAAAAATGCCGATAATCTTCTGCCAAATAGCTCAACCATCGGGGCATTTGATTATCCCTACCAAGTGGCCAATAAAGGCAAATTTATGGCCAATGAAATTAATTACACTTTGGCTCAACCCTTTTATCAGTTGGAAAATATTAAACCCTATCTGTCCTATAGCCGTTTCTTTAAAGATCAAAAGGGCTATCAAGATTCAGATCGTTTAATTGCGGGGGTGTATTTTAATTACAAAGCAGTAGGGATTCAGGGCGAATATATTTGGAGTCGTAATGATCCAATGACAGGCGGTAGTGCCAATGGTCTTGCACAAGGCGACAGTAATCAGTGGAATAAATTATTTTACTTATCACTTGGTTATTATTTCTAAAATTAACATAGAAGATCAACCAGTCTATTTAAAATAGACTGGTTCTTTCGGTTCTGCCTAGGCCAGCCATTCTTAGGAATAGTTGGTACTTAGGAATAAACGGCTGTTAGGGTTAGGCAGCTCTTAGGATCAATGCCCCGATTAAAATAATACATGACGAGATAATACGTATCGTATTAACTTGCTCTTTAAGAATAACGATCGAAATTAGCGTAGCAAATAAAATCGAGGTTTCACGCAGTGCGGCAACAATAGCAACTGGTGCAAGTGTCATCGCCCACAATGCAAGTCCATAAGAGAAAAATGAGCCAATCCCACCGATTAAACCGAAATGCCAATTATGACGAAAATAATCACCCATCTGGCGATACTGCATTTTCAAGGCAAACATAAAAAAGATCAGACCTGAGAGCACAAAGCTCCATAAGATATAAGAAATGGGTGATCCTGAGAGACGAATCCCATGACCATCCACCAAGGTATAGCCAGCAATTAAAACTGCATTGAGCAAGGCTAAGCCAATCCCTTTTCGTCCTGTTTGAGAGGTTGCGAAGATCATAGATAAAATGCCGATGGAAATGGTAATGATCCCAAGCCAAGCATTGAGTTCTAATGTTTCATGCAGCAAGAATGTCCCTAAAACTGCCACAATAAGCGGTGCAGTACCACGCATCAGTGGATAACTTAGTCCCATGTCCGCGACACGATAGATTCTGGCAACCATGCCAAAATAGAGAATCTGTATTCCCGTTGAGGCTAAAATATAAGGCCAACTAGCGCGATGTGGTATCGGGAAAAAGGGCAGCAGTAGCGCTGCTAAAACTGCTGCTGATGCAGTCACCAGTACAGTGGTTAAAAATTTATTTGAGCCTGCTTTGACAATAGCATTCCATGTGGCGTGAAATACCGCTGCGATTAAAATAAGGCCAAATATTGCCGTGCTCATATGCTGCCTGCATGTTCATGATTGAATTAATGTGCATGATGTTGTTAAAAAAAGAAAGCAGGCAGCTGATCTCGATTATAAAAATACCTTTTCAGCGTGCTGTGTTACCGATTCTACCGGTTGAATCAGTTGTCCACGTGATAGGTTCTGAACATGCTGCAATCGATTCTGTAATTCATTTTGGATAAACAGGATACAGGTCTGTAATTTAGACGAGCTTTTTAAACGTGACGGATAGACTGCCCATACATCGGCATCTTGCCAGTATTCAGGCAAAATATGTTGTAACTGACCGCTAATCAACTCATCTGCAACATCCCAAATTGAACGTAAGATAATGCCATGACCTTCGACTGCCAATTGGTGAATAATTTCACCATTATTGGAGATAAAACGTGGGGTGACATGTACCGACATATCTTCTGAAGCGTGGCGTAATTTCCATAATACCGAAGATTGGTCACGTTCACTGATGGTTAAACAATCTTGACTACGCAAATCGTCTAAACTTTCAGGCATTCCATTTTTTAATAAATAGCTTGGTGCAGCACAAAAAATTCGGAAATTAGAAACCATTTTTTTGGCAATCATATTGGGTGCAATTTCATTACCAATCCGAATATCCAGATCAATACTGTGTTGAATTAAATCTTTCGTATTATCAATTGTATCAAACTGAATTTCTAATTTTGGATACATGGTCAGCAGTTTAGACAGGATCGGTGCAACATGTTTCCGCCCAAAACCAAAGCTGCTGACAATATCAAGATGCCCTGTAGGGGTACTTAATGGGTTATTGACCAACTCACTGATTTCATCAAATTCATCCAAAATATGAGCGACTCGCTCCAAAATCAGTTTGCCATCTTCAGTCAAACTGACATGACGGGTACTGCGATGAAACAATTTACAGTTTAAATTGTTTTCTAAAATGTTGATGCGCTTACTAATAAACGCAGGCGAAACACCCAGTTCCTCAGCAGAATCAACAAAACTTTTACGTTTTGCGACTGTGCAAAAAACCTTTAAATCCGATAGGTTAGGTAGATTATTCACGATCCGTGTCCATTGGGGTGATAGTTTTATTATTGATCATTTTTGCTGAAAATAGCATGTTTACAGCTAAGGATATTAACCAAAGGTGTAAGGGAGCGTTATGGCAAAAAAGTATAAAGTTGCGACGATTGCAGGCGATGGAATCGGGTTAGAAGTTCTACCAGAAGGGATCAAGGTTGTAAAGGCAGCTGCAGACAAATATGGCATAGCGCTACAGTTCGATGCGTTTGAGTGGGCAAGTTGTGATTACTATCTTGAACACGGAAAAATGATGCCGGATAACTGGTTTGAAATTTTACAGCAATACGATGCGATTTTCTTTGGTGCAGTGGGTTGGCCTGAAAAAGTGCCAGATCATATTTCTCTTTGGGGATCGTTGCTACAGTTCCGTCGTCGTTTTGACCAATATGTGAATTTACGTCCAGTACGTTTAATGCCAGGGGTGAAATGCCCACTTGCAGGAAAAAAACCGGGGGATATTGATTTCTACGTGGTACGTGAAAATAGCGAAGGTGAATACTCTGCGATTGGTGGTAAGGCTTTTGAAGGTACTGAGCGTGAGTTTGTTTTACAAGAAGCTGTGTTTACCCGTCATGGTGTAGACCGCATTTTGAAATATGCTTTTGAGTTTGCCAATCAACGCGATGCTAAAAAAGTTACCGCTGCAACCAAATCAAATGGTATTGCAGTCAGTATGCCGTACTGGGATGAACGTGTTGATGAGATGGCAAAACAATATCCGCAAATCAAGGCAGACAAACAGCATGTCGATATTTTGGCCGCGCGTTTTGTGTTACAGCCTGAACGTTTTGATGTCGTGGTTGCTTCAAACTTGTTTGGTGATATTTTGTCGGATTTGGGACCTGCATGTACAGGAACGATCGGTTTAGCTGCTTCTGCAAACTTAAATCCAGAACGTAATTTCCCATCGTTGTTTGAACCTGTACATGGTTCTGCACCCGATATTTATGGTCAAAAAATTGCCAATCCAATTGCTGCAATCTGGTCTGGCGCAATGATGTTGGATTTCTTGGCAGATGGTGATGAACAGGTGGTTCAAGCAGGTCAAGAGATTATGCAGGCAATTGAACATGTATTGTTACATGGCCCGAAAACACCAGATGTGGGTGGAACAGCCAAGACGGACGATGTTGGAGATGCGATAGCAGCATTTGTAACACATCAAAAAATGGACTTATTCGCGATGGAGTAATCGCCCTTAGGGAATAAACAATCAGGATCCAAGATGGATTGAATGGATATGGATAATCAAAATACAAAACTTTATACAGATAAGACACTTGCAATAACCAGTCTTGCCGTTGTGTTTATTTCGGTGGCTGGTTTGGCAATTTATTCGACTGAATCTATACAGCTTGCTGCCCAATGGATGAAGTGGACAACATCTGTTTTTACTACACCAGTGCTTTTATTTGCATTTTTATCGATTATTTTTACCTTTGCTTTGGCATTCAGTAAATATGGAAAAATCAAGTTAGGTGAAGGCAAACCGCAATACAGTACCATGTCATGGATTTTCATGTTCATTTTATCAGGTATTGGTTCTTCGACCTTATATTGGGGCTTCTTAGACTGGGCTTATTATTATCAAACACCAGGTTTAAATTTAACTCCTGAATCTGCGGAAGCATTGAAATATAGCGTTGCTTACTCATTCTTTCATTCGGGATTGAGTGCTTGGTCGATCTATGCGCTGGCTTCAATTTCACTGTGTTATAGCTACCACGTCAGAAAGAATAAAGGCTTGAGTTTGGCGTCAATGATTGAAGCGGTCACTGGCTTTAAGGCAACTGGACCTGTTGGGCGCCTTGTCGATCTGATGTTCTTGTTGTGTATGTTCGGTGCTTTAACAATTTCTTTGGTGCTGACTGCGGTGACTTTTACCAATATTTTGTCGCAGCTGACAGGTATCCCCAATACCTTTATGACCAAAGTGGTGATTATTTTTGCAGTATCGATTTTATTCGCCCTGAGTTCTTATGTGGGGATGGATAAGGGCATGCAACGTCTCAGCCATATGGTGTGTTTAGGTGTGGTGTTGTTTGCGATTTATGTGCTGTGCTTTGGGCCGACCCAATTTATTATGAATAACTCGCTGATGAGCTTTGGCTTAATGGCAACCAATTTTGTCGATATGAGTTTATTTACCGACCCAATGGGCGATGGAAAGTTCACCCGTGAATGGACCGTATTTTATTGGTTATGGTGGATTTCTTATGCACCGGGTGTGGCGTTATTTGTAACGCGTGTTTCAAAGGGACGTACCATCAAAGAAGTGATTCTTGCCATGGTCATCGGCGGTAGCGTTGGTTTATGGTTCATCTTTGGGGTGTTTGAAAACTACAGTGTCTATAACTTTATTCACGGTATGGTCAATGTGCCACAAGTTTTAAGCCAACAAGGTGGTGAAGTTGCGATTAGCCAACTGCTTGGTTTATTGCCTGCTGGCAAGCTGATGATGTGGATTTTCCTTGGGATTATGGTGATTTTTCTTGCAGCACATATGGATGCTGTGGGCTATGCAGTGTCGGCAACTTGTACCCGTGGTTTACGTGAGGGGCAAGACCCATCACCAAATGCACGTTTGTTCTGGTGTGTGATGCTAACCCTTGTCCCGATTGCGATGATTTTCTCTAAAGCACCTTTGGACACCATGAAGACCGCGACCATTGTGACTGCCTTGCCATTCATTGTGATTATTTTGATACAGACCTATGGCTTGGTGAAATGGTTGATTGAGGATTATTCAAAGGTTCCATCCCATCTGATTGAGCAAATGAGTTTTAGTGAGTTGGAATCTTTAGATCAAACAGACGCAAATAAACATATGCACATTGATGTTGCAATTGAACCCACTGCGGATAAAACCAGTCAAAAGGAATTGTCATGACACAACAACCGAGCATGCACTATAGATTGAGTGAAGAAATGCAAAGTCTGGTGTATTGGAGCAGCATTTATTCACCTGCGGATGACGATATCGATTCTATTCGGGCTGCGTATGATGCGATGTGCTTACATTACACCTTACCACGTGATGGTACGGTCAATATTGAAGATAAAACTGTGCCGCAGCTCAATCATCCAGTCAATGTTCGGTTGTATTCACCACTGGGTGAAGCACCAGCGACAGGTTGGCCATGTATTTTGTATCTTCATGGTGGCGGTTGGATGGTGGGGAATCTTGATTCACATGAGTTTATCACCCGCTATTTATGTCGTGATTTAAATGTTGCTGTGCTGAGTGTGGATTATCGCTTAACACCAGAACACCATTTTCCAGCTGCATATGAAGACTGTGAAACGGTATATCACTGGCTCTATCAACATGGCTTGCAATGGAAGATTAATCCAAATCAAATTGTTTTGATGGGGGACAGTGCGGGCGGTAATTTAGCGGCTGCACTTGCAGTGCAATTACAACATACAGGGGCTCAAGCCTGTGGTCTTGCAATGATTTACCCATGTTTGAGTAGTGGTTTTGATACGGCATCTTGTCAGCAGCAAGCAGATGCACCGTTACTGTCGCTAGCGGATATGCATGATTACTTGCAAGCCTATGCGCCAAATGCAAGCGACTGGCAGGACTTACGTTTATCACCACTGTTGGCACAGGATTTTTCCGATATGCCCCGTAGTTTTATTGCCGTCGCTGAGTATGACCCTCTAAGTGATGATGGGCGTATTTTTGCTGACAAGTTAAAACAGGCCAATATTGCAACCGAATTTTATCTCGGTAAAGGATTACTACATGGCAGTTTACGGTTAGTACGTGACTGTCCTGTGGTGCAAGATTTATATCAGCGCATGCTGAATTCGTTAAAGCCAATGTTCAATTGATTTGAACATCAGCCAATTTTAAACAAACGGTCGTTAGGACAAAAAAGAGTTTAATGGAGTAAAAACATGAATGCAGTTGAAAAATTACCAGAAGATTTCTGTTCAAACCCAGACGTTGCTTGGACATTTCCCAAAGTGTTCTATACATCGTCTCAAGTTTTCGAGCGTGAAAAAGAAGAAATTTTTGCAAAAAGCTGGATTTGCGTTGCACACGGCAGTGAAGTGGCACAAGCCAATGACTATATTACCCGTAAGGTCATTGGTGAAAATATTATTGTGATTCGCGGTAAAGACAGCGTATTACGGGCTTTTTATAATGTCTGTCCGCATCGTGGGCATGAGTTGTTAAGTGGCAGTGGTAAAGCGAAGAATGTGATTACCTGTCCTTATCATGCATGGACATTTAAGCTAGACGGAAGTTTGGCGCTGGCACGTAACTGTGATCATGTTGAATCCTTTGATAAACAAAACTCAAGTATGGTGCCTGTAAAAGTTGAAGAGTATGCCGGTTTTATCTTTATCAATATGGATGAAAATGCCACTTGTGTTGAAGATCAATTGCCTGAGTTTGCACAAAAGCTCAATGAAACTTGTGCGGTCATCAAAGATTTAAAACTTGCAGCACGCTTTGTGACGGAAACACCAGCGAACTGGAAAGTGATTGTAGATAACTATATGGAATGTTATCACTGCGGACCTGCGCATCCGGGCTTTGCTGATTCTGTTCAGGTGGATAAATATTGGCATACCACACATCAAAACTGGACCTTGCAATATGGTTATGCACGTTCTTCAGAAAAATCCTTCAAGCTGGATCCATCTGTACAAGATCCAACCTTTAGTGGTTTTTGGACATGGCCTTGCACCATGTTTAATGTGCCACCAGGCGGTAATTTTATGACCGTGATCTATGAATTTCCTGTAGATGCTGAAACGACATTACAACATTATGATATTTACTTTACCAATGAAGAACTGACTCAAGACCAAAAAGATTTGATTGAATGGTATCGTAATGTCTTCCGCCCAGAAGATTTAAATCTGGTTGAAAGTGTGCAACGTGGCTTAAAGTCACGTGGTTATCGCGGTCAAGGGCGAATCATGACGGATAAGCAACGTTCGGGGATTAGTGAACACGGCATTGCTTATTTCCAAAACCTCGTTGCGCAATATCACAAATAATCATTTAAGGGAGCCTCTCAAAACATCACTGGGGCAAACAGCTCGATCATGTGTTTTTTGAGAAGCGCTCAAGTTAAAGGTGCGGCAAATAAAGTCGTACCTTGCTTTCAAACCATAGGATCATGACATGTCAAGTTTGCAAGGTAGTCCGCTATTTCAACAACGTGGATGGGTAAATGGTCAGTGGATCAATGCACAATCCAATGCCACTGTACCCGTCACCAACCCAGCAACAGGTGAAGATATTGGGCTTATTCCCAATATGGGGGCGGCAGAAGCAAGCCTAGCTGTTGATGCTGCATATCAAGCTTTAGCAACGTGGAAAGCCTTAACTGCACAAAAACGCGCAGATTTATTATTGGCTTGGTATCAGTTGGTATTGGCACATGCTGACGAATTGGCTCGTATCATGACCATTGAACAAGGTAAGCCTTTGGCTGAAGCTTTAGGTGAAGTGAAATATGCTGCTTCATTTATTCAATGGTTCGCAGAAGAGGGCAAGCGAGTTTATGGTGATGTGATTCCTACCACCAATAATCAACAGCGTTTTATCATTACCAAGGAACCTGTAGGTGTGGTTGCAGCGATCACGCCTTGGAATTTCCCAATTGCCATGATTACCCGTAAGGCTGCGCCAGCTTTAGCTGCGGGTTGTACGATTGTGATTAAACCTGCCAATGAAACGCCTTATTGCGCCTTGGCCATTGCAAAACTTGCAGAAATGGCAGGGATTCCTGCTGGGGTGATCAATGTTGTAACAGGTCAATCACAAGAAATTGGTGCAGTATTTACCAGTCATGAAAAAGTCAAAAAACTGACTTTTACTGGTTCAACGCCTGTTGGCCGTTTATTGATGCAGCAATGTTCAGACACGATTAAAAAACTTGCGCTCGAACTCGGTGGAAATGCGCCACTGATTATTTTTGATGATGCGGATTTAGATAAAGCAGTACAAGGTGCAATTTTTGCCAAATTCCGTAATGCAGGGCAAACCTGTGTTTGTGCCAACCGCATTTATGTACATGACAAGGTTTATCAGGCATTTACTGAGAAATTTGTGCAAGAAGTTGAAAAGTTTAAGATTGGCAATGGTCTTGAAGAAAATGTACAGATAGGGCCTTTAATCAATGAAAAAGCCGTCCTCAAAGCACAACAGTTGATCGATGATGCACGTAAAAAAGGTGCACAAGTGGCTTGTGGTGGTAAACAGCATGCACTTGGACAGACCTTCTTTGAACCGACCGTGCTTACTGATGTGGATCAAAGCATGGAAATTGTCAAAGAAGAAATCTTTGGGCCAGTGGCACCACTGATTCGATTTAGTGATGAAGCAGATGTGGTTGCTCAGGCCAATGACACCATCTTTGGTTTGGCAGCCTATGTATATAGCGAAAGCATTTCACGGATCTGGCGTGTCGCAGAACAACTTGAATATGGCATGGTGGGGATGAACTCAACTGCAATTTCAAATGAAGTGGTCCCGTTTGGCGGTGTGAAGCAATCAGGGGTAGGCCGTGAAGGTTCTAAGTATGGCTTAGAAGAATTCATGACCATTAAATATATGTGTTTAGGGCTATAGGATAAAGGCGTGTTGGACATTCATTGATGATCATCCAACACGCTGCCCTCCAATGAGAAAGCGCTTGAATAAGTACTTAAAAAAGCAACATGTGGTAAAGAGGATTTAGACATGGCAAGTCATTATGAAATGTTTGCATCAGTGGTCACTGGGGTAGAGCAACTTACACCATTGATCAAACGGTTTACATTTAAACGTCAGGATGGACAAAATTTTCCTCAGTTTAATGGGGGCAGTCATATCATTGTTAAAATGAATGATCAGCTTTCCAATGCCTATTCACTGATGAGCTGTGCTCAGGATCTTAGCACTTACCAAGTATGCGTACGCAAAGATGTAGAAGGTAAAGGTGGCTCGGTCTATATGCATGAGCAATGCAATGAAGGCTGTGAAATTCTGATTTCAGAACCTAAAAATTTATTTCCACTGGCTGAAAATGGCGCAAAACATATTTTAATTGCGGGTGGGATTGGGATTACGCCTTTTGTGCCGCAAATGGATGAGTTGGCTGCACGTGGGGCAGATTACGAATTGCATTATGCCTATCGTTCGCCAGAGCATGCTGCACTGTTGCAAGAGCTCAAACAAAAACATGCTGAACATATTTTTAGTTATATCGATTCAGATGGGAAATGCCTTGATCTCGATCAATTAATTTCCGCACAGCCAAAGGGCACACACGTTTATGTCTGTGGGCCAAAGCCAATGATTGATGCGGTGATTGATCGTTGTAATTTTCATCGTTATCGAGATGAATATATTCATTGGGAACAATTTGCTTCAACCGTACCTGAAGAAGGTGAAGCATTTACTGTGGTTTTGGCGAAATCCAATCAGCAAGTCGAAGTTCAAGGCAACCAGACTATTTTACAGGCGATTGAAGCATTGAATATCGATGTTGAGTGTTTGTGTCGTGAAGGGGTGTGTGGTACTTGTGAAACTGCAATTCTAGATGGTGAAGCAGAGCACTTTGATCAGTATTTGAGTGATGATGAAAAGGCATCACAGCAATCGATGATGATCTGTGTATCTCGTGCCAAAGGCAAAAGATTGGTATTAGATTTATAAATAATCCTTGGCGTAAACCGAAGTGATTTATGTTGATATATTGCAGCTTTACTTTAACCTGAATTGACGGTTTCTAAATTAACGCCGAATGAATTTCATTCGGCGTTAATGACTGATTATGAGTATGATTTAACAACTACAATTGAGCATCTGCGTAAAAAACCAAATACTGCTAAGTGCAAAGCATAGCCACTAAAAAGCCCACACAAATTTTAATACACTCGTATGACCTTCAGGGCGATTCTCAACATGAGTTTCTTTTAAATACTTTGCTTCAATTGACCAGTTTTTATCTTGATATTGTATGGCAGGACCAATTGCCAAAACTTGTCCACGCATCGCAATATTTTCACCCTGTTGCTTATCTGACTTGGTTTGCTTAAAAGCGTAGCCTTCAACAGCCACTTTAACCTGATCAGTAAGTTTATATCCAAGACTATAATCACCAGCAAAATATTCCCCAGATTTGTATTGGGTATCATCATTTTCAGTGTTAAAGCTATAAGAAATTTTAGTTGAAATATCTAAACCATTTTTTGGCGCATAGCTGTAAGCAAAAATCGGTCGAACAGTATTATAGTTTTTGCCAATATTGGCGACCAAAGGCTGTTGTGCTGTGGCATTATCATATTGACCTGTGGCGAGTACTGTTTCTATCGCAGCAATCCAGTGGTGATCTCCTTGATGCCAACCTAACATTGACCCCAACATTAAATCACCTAAGGCAGTGTTATGGTCTGACATCCCCACTGCAGATAATCTGAGATCAACCATAGGCTGTATGGCATAGAAACCCAGTTGACCACCGAGATAGTTTTGTTCTGTCATCCAGACCAAACGGGGGATAAAGGCATTTACATCTAAATGAAAATTCGCTGGGCCATTATCAAAACTTCCGGCATGGTAATTTTGATAATAGCTTAATAGATACACGCCAGCGGGTGGTAGTGCGCCCGCCATCATACCTTCTGCACCGAGGGCAAATGAGTCAGCCCCATTTTCTGTGGCACAGGCAATGCTACTGGTTAAACCGAGCATCAATGGAACTGAAAGTTTGAACATCAATTGTTTCATAGAAAATCCTTTTCAATGATATTTTTATTGCAGGTAGCTGTAGTTAAACGGGTTAAGCATCATACATTGTTGACTAAGCGGCTACTCGACGACGATCAACCTCTGTAGAGGGGAGTTGATCAGCATCTTTAACCAATTGGAAATTAAATTTGATGTGTTTAAAGGCTTTATCTAAATTGTATTGTTTAATTTTTGCGAGATCCGTTACATCCAGCACAGTAGCAATCAGTCCATCACGAGTAGCAAAGGCAAAGTCATCCCAAAGGTATTTGTCACCTTCAATATTAAATTGGGTGGTCAGTTTGCGATAACCTGGCGCAGAGACAAAGTAGTGAACATGCGAAGGGCGGTTACCATGTCGCCCCAACAAATTGAGTAAAGCTTGTGTTGTACCTTCAGGTGGACAGCCATAACCGACAGGCATGGTGGTTTGAGCGATATATTGACCTTGTGTATCGGTGAAAATACTGCGGCGTAAATTAAATGCAGACTGAGATTTATCAAAGAATGAATAGTTGCCTAAACTGTTGGCATGCCAGATTTCTACTTTTGCATTGGGAATAATCTGTCCAGCAGTGTCAGTGACATTGCCTTCAATGATTAAGGCATCGACGTGCGCAGATTCAGAGCCATCATCCATACGAGCAAAGCCAACGGACTCAGGCGCACCTGCAACATAAAGCGGTCCTTCAATTGTTCGTGGTGTTCCACCTGTAATACCGGCTTTAGCATCTGCTTCATCTGCACGTAAATCTAAGTAATGTTCTAGCCCGAGACCTGCTGCCAAAAGTCCCAGTTCATTGGCTTGACCTGCATCTGTCAAATATTCTAAGCCTTTCCAAAGCTCGGTTTGAGACATATCTAAGTCTTCAATGGCTTGGAATAAATCACCAAGTAAACGTACAACGATTTGCTGAACACGCAGATTGACTTCACCTGTTGCTGTCGCGACATTCATTTGCTGAACGAGGCTATCGATTTGTTGTCTATTCATCATCATCTTCCTTTGATTGATATGAGTATTTGGCATGAGTATCTTGAGAGTGATCTGGAATCGGTGCAGATCACTCAAACTGGTGTTGCTATATTGGATAATTTAAGGGTTCAACCACTCAACTTTAGATGTGTCTAAAAAGTGCCGAACGTGATTGCCCATTTGCACCATCTGCAGCACTTAAAAAGCGTTCAGTATGGATGTCTTTTTCAAATAAACGGCTGTGCATCAAGGTGGAGATGGCGGCATCAATCATTGGTGGCGGGCCACATAAATATGCTTTGTGCCCACTGCATTTATTTTCAAAATAATTGGCAACCGCTTCATGTACATAACCTGTAAACCCTGTCCATTGGTCTTCTGGCTTAGGCGCATTTAAAGCAGGGATGTATCTGAAATTTGGATATTCTTTGACAAGCTGTTCGAATTTTTCACGGTTATATAATTCAGCAACATCCCGTGCACCTTGGAACAAATAAATGATACGGGTGTCACCTTGTTCTAAAAGATCCAGAATCATCGATTGAGGGCTTGAAAGCCCTGAACCACCTGCAATGAAAATGACATTTTGCTGATCAGACTTACGCACAAAAAATTGTCCATAAGGTCCTGAAAGCGCCATTTCTTCACCAACACTCAGTTCATCATGCACATAGCGTGTTGCAGCACCCCCTTGCACTTTACGAATATGTAATTCGATCAGATTTGCTTCGCTCGGTGTATTGGCGATTGAAAATGCCCGGGTTCCTTCAATATTGGGGAGTTGGATATTGATGTATTGACCTGCTTGAAATTGCATTGGTCGATCAAGTTGAAGTCGGATACCTTTAATGGTCGGTGATAAATCCATTATTTCAATGACCTTGGCTTGGTAGTCTTGAACTAAATAGCCTAAGAAATCCTCGTCTTCATCCACATCAGCTTCGATGACCATGTCAGATTCTGGCTTGCAACAACAAGCCAACACTTTATTTTCTTCACGTTCAATGTCCATAAGTGCAAAAGGCGAGGCTTCACCTACATCATAAAAACCGTCTGTGACTTGAACTTTACATGTACCACAAGTGCCATGTCCGCAAGCAAAGGGCAACCAAACACCTTGACGCAATGCTGCATCTAAAATGGTTTGATCCTCTTCAACTTGAATGATGGTTCCTGCTGGTTCAATCGTGACTTGATAGCTCATCTGTGTTCTCCTTAAACATGTGTGCCTTGGTAACCTGCTAAATCAGGCGTTACAAAGCGCAGGAGAGATTTATGATCAAAACCCAAATCTTCTAGGGACTTAGAAAAATCAGCCTGTAAAAGATTGCGGTTTAAACGGAATTCAACTTTAGACCAATCAATATGTTTAAAATCGGGATGTTGCTCAAAACCTGCTTGAATTTGCCCATCAATCAAGGCTTGTAAGCTTTGTTTTGGTGAAACCACAAAAGCATGCGCCGAACAAAATAAGGTGTGATGATCCCAACCAATAAACAACAACATGTTTTCGCCGTAATTTTGTTGTAGATCTAGTGGTTCAAATTGATATTTTTCAACAATCGCTTGTACAGTCATGGTGTATTTCCTTAAACTTTTGAATAAATCCTTGAGCGGATGCTGTCGAGTTAGACAACATCCATTGCTTATTTTTTAATTTTTGGATGAGGGTTTAAGCTGCGTTGCCTTTCCACTTTTTCCAGCGCTGTTGGTCAGGTGAACCTTCAATATCGAGATTGTCTGCACCGACATTAAAGTTGTAGTAATCCCTTAAAATACTTTCTAAATCTGGACCACCACAGTTACCCTGCAAAATTTGATGTACAGGCAACCACGCTTGGATGTATTTCTCAGGTTCGCGTTCAAAAATGTCATGACAACCATCAGAGCAAGTGTGATAACGCTCATCTTTGTAAATTGAATCACGATAGCTAAATAGTGTTGGGTCACCATCCATTTCAGTAAAGGTCATTGGAATTTGGCACACTTGGCACAATTGAGGTAAACCTGCGCTATAGAAGCGTTTACCTTCAGCTTCCATTTTTCGAGCAAGTTCCCAACGTGGGCGGTAGTATTTATCAAACGTGTCAGGGTATTTTTCTGAGAGCCAATCCATTTCCTCATCTGTTGGGATCCACGTATGGAAGCCTGCTGCATGACCGAAGTTATAGAAAATCCACCATGCTTGATGCGAAACATGTTCTTTCTCTTTGCTAATCACTTCACTATATTTCGGCATACGAATCCCGTAGCGACTTAAGTCTTTAAATAAAGCGCCACCTGCTTCTTCAAAATAAGTTTCCCAAGCTTCTTTCCATGACATGACTTTATTTGGCAACATGTAATCCATCATCATGCCGACGATGGACAGCAGGCGAGTTCCTCGCCAGAACCATTTATCAATCCATTCTTGTACGATTGGCACATTATCTTCGTGCTGTTCCAGTAAGAATTTTACAATTTCCAGTCCTAGCGTCATGTGGCGTGCTTCGTCTGATTGTGCACTAAAGCCAAATGTTACGGTTGCCATATCACCGTTGTAAGCTGCTCCCGACATGAAAGGAACGAACAATAAGTTAGTTAGGACATATTCAAAGGCAAAGCTGATTGCCAATAAAAACTCAAAAGGCCCCGCTGAACGTGCATCTTCAAAGAATGATTTAGGTACAGACAAGTACCAGACACGGTCATGCATATGTGCCCAGTCTTGGAAGCCATCAAAGAACTTGTTGTAATGGCTCATCGCATGAATCTGGGTTTGTACATGACGTAATTCATCAATGGATTGCATTTGCGAGGCGATACGTGCACCAATGCCACTGAACTGACGCCCAACATGGGCATACCCTTGGTACGCTTGATACTCAAGCGGGGTTACCGCGGTTAAAAACAATTTAATCGCGTTGACATAACGTTCATTTGAAACATTCATTTGCCCATTGTTTTGTGCAAAAGCATCAAAAATGGCATATAGCTTCTTTTCTTTTTCTGCTTGGTATTTCCAATAGTTATCCATGGTTAAACGGAAAGGATCTTCCCATTTCGACCAGTCGGTAATTTTGATGCCTTCAAACTCTTCATACGGAAAGGCATCTTTACGATCTGCATAGGAAAAGTCCCAATCTAGATCACGGGTGAGTATCCGATAACGTTCTTTGGCATTGAGCTTTTTATTGTTTACTTTGGCTTGGCTATTCATTTTGATCATCCTTTAACTTACATGCAGCTGCCTGCTACTTATGCTTTAAATCTAGGGGAAGTACGGCTAGTTCCACTTCAAGGTAAAACTGTCATCATCTTCATCAACATTGCCACCCAAGGTGATCATGTTGAGTTGTAGTTCTTGGATATCCCAGTTTTGCCCAAGTTTTTCTGATACTGTTTCTGCACGTACCACCAGTTCGCCAGTGCTTTCGACCCGAATCATCGCGGGAAGATATTGAATTGTTGCTTCAGGATTGTCCTGTTCAATCGCTTCAATGATGTAGCGTGAGGTGTCATTGTCTTGCAATGCTAAATAAACTTTAGAGGTCATGATGGCAAATCCTTATGCTGCTAAATCGAGTAAAATGTTGCCGACTTTTTTGCTACGTTCAGAGATCTTATTTAGACCTGAATCAATCCCAGAATCCGTAAGTGCGGTTTGTGCCCAAGCACTAAATGCTTGTTTAACTTGGGGTAGTAATTCCGTGATCCATGATTGAATCAGGGTTTTATTGTCTTCAGATTCTGAAATTGCAGTTTTTAAAACACTGTCTGACCACTTCGCTAAATCAGTTAAACAGTCCTTCATAAATTCAGTAAGAATGGCAATATCACGCCCGCCATTTTCAACCAGCCATTCATCCAGCTGTCCAAAAACCAGCTCTTGTAACATGCTGTCAATCAACAGATTTTGCAGAATGTAAAGTTTGAACCAGTCTTGTTCGGTTAGGCTTTGTTCACAAAGTTTACGTAAGGGTTGCCAAGTTTCATCATTTAGCCAAGTGTGTTTGGCTTGCTGTAATGATTCACCTGTATTGCCATCGAGGATTAAGCCAATACGTGAAATGTATTGCGCCATACCGAGACGATCCATTGCTGCAAAAATACATGCTTGGGTGATGACGGTGCCATAACCATAGGCGCTGCCTGACATCATATGTAAGTTGGCCGTTTGTTCGACATAGCGAAAAGGTAATAAACACTGGATGATTTTTTGTTTCACTTCATCACTGAGATTATTGACCAACTGACGTTTTTCAAAAAAAGCATAATGACTTTCAGCGGTATCTTGCAGACGTGCACGATGTTGCACATAAGCACCGTAATAAAATTGGCGAGGGTCTTTAAATGCATACCAATCTTGCATTTGCAAAGCCGTATGGGTTTTATCATTTAAGGTTTTGTCTGGCTTCCACAAGGGGCGATAGTGAAAGTTTGTCGAAGCTTGAATATCAAAGCTGACTTCTTGGTAGCGTGTTGCGGGCTTGGCTCCAAAACGGCGTTCGATATACGCATAAGTCTGACGAATCGGTTGCAAATTGGATGTTTTAATTTCTAAAGTCATTAGCTTCTCCTTGTAGAATTAAGCCTGATCTTCTTGATCAGAATGTTGGCGAGCATGATTTAAAACAGTCGGTTCAATGCCATAACGCCATTTATCTTCCTGCGCATCGTTCCAAGCTTGTTGTTCTGCGGTCATTTCAATGACATGATTAATTTCACAAAAATGCTGGAAAGCTTGTTGGGGGAGAATCAGTTCAACAAAAAGCGTAGGGTCTTGAATGGCAAAATCGAACTCGACAAATTTGGCATTCCGCTCACCAGTAATACGGATATATTTGACCAATGCGGTAGGCTGTTTAGCGTCAATCATGTGCTTATCCTTTTATCAACATCAAAACAATTTCGATGTAGAGCTTCATGCTCATGTACTAGGTTTGCTTTAGATATTCCAAAAGTCGTGCCAACTTTAAAATTTAATTAAAATTCAAATGTTTATTATTTATTGCTCATGAGGATATGAAGCACGACAACATTATTTTCATCAAATAATGAACGTAAAGAGATGCTGATTTCATCAAAAGATGAAACAGTGATTTTGATGGGAGAGGTCGAGTTAATGTTTATAAAAACCAATAACGACTTGATATTGGTTAAAATAAAAACAATATACCTTAAAGGTATGAAAATATAAGAAAAGGTAGCGAAGCTTTTGGTTCAGAATTAGGTAATATCAAGATTGCATTCACAAAGACATATAGCCAAGGATGGATATATCATGCCCCCAGCCAAAGATGTGAAGGTATATAAAAAAATACTGGAACAGAACAAAGATATTCAAGATTTACTCGATAAAATCGTTTTTGATGCTCAACACGGACAAATCTGGTTTGATGAAAATCGGATGTTGTTGATGCATACCAGTATTTTGGGCTTTTTAAGAAAAGATCTCTATCAAATGCTGGGGCTTGAACGCACCAAACGCTTTTTTATTCGTTGCGGATACCAAGCAGGCATGCGCGATGCAGAAGTGACCTCAAAACTACGACCAAATTTAAATGAAGCAGAAGCTTTTATGGCTGGACCGCAAATGCATGGCATCCGTGGCATGGTGCAGGTTGACGTCAATGAGCTGCATTTAAGTCATGATTTAAAACAGTTTTATGCTGATTTTAACTGGCTTAATTCATTTGAGGCAGAAGTGCATTTAAGTGAATTTGGTGCTTCGGACCAACCTGCTTGCTGGATGTTATTGGGTTATGCCTGTGGTTATAGCAGCTTTGTCATGGGGCAGACCATTATCTATCAAGAGACACATTGCGTTGCTCAAGGTGATGAGCATTGTCGAATCATTGGAAAGCCGTTGAGTGAATGGGAAAATGCCGATGAGTTGATTCGCTTTATGTCACCCGATGCCGTCTCGGATGAAATCATTGCCTTACAGGCGGAACTCAATCAATTAAAGAAAAATATCTATACCGATGCTGAAAGTGATTACACCATGTTTAATGCGGTAGGCGAGTCGGTCGCCTATCGCAAAGTCTGTGATCTACTTAAAAAAGCAGCAGGGAGTAAAGTCGCAGTTTTATTACAAGGTGAAACAGGCGTTGGCAAAGAAGCATTTGCACGGGGTATTCATAATGGCAGTCAGCGCCAAGCGCAACCATTTGTGGCAGTGAATTGTGCCTGTATTCCTCCTGATCTGATTGAGTCAGAACTGTTTGGGGTGGAAAAAGGCGCATTTACTGGTGCGGTTCAATCTCGAATGGGAAAATTTGAACGTGCCCATGGCGGAACAATTTTTCTAGATGAAGTGGTTGAGCTTTCACCACGCGCACAAGCTGCGTTATTACGTATGCTGCAAGAAGGTGAATTTGAACGGGTAGGAGATAGTCGCACCCGCCAAGTCGATGTCAGACTTGTTGCTGCGACCAATGAGGATTTAGAGCAGGCCGTTAAAGATGGAAAATTCCGTGCAGATTTATATTATCGCTTAAATATTTTTCCTGTGATTATTCCGCCTTTACGTGAGCGAAGAGAAGATATTCCCTTGCTGATTAATCACTTTTTGGCACGCTTTGAAAATATGTATAACAAGACCCTAAAAGGGCTCAGTGATAAAGCGAAAAACTTTATGATGAAATATGATTGGCCTGGCAATATTCGTGAGTTGGAAAACTTATTGGAAAGAGCCACTTTACTGACCGATCATCAACAGGAAATTAAATTGGACAGTTTGTTTCCTCAACATAAAGATTTAGAAGCAGTGGGTGAAACTGCAAAATCGCTGATCAATGTAGAGGATTTATTTAGTGAGAATTTCTCTTTAGATCAACTTGAACAAAATATTATTCGTAGCGCTATGGATAAAAGCCAACAGAATGTCTCAGAAGCTGCCCGTATGCTTGGAATTAGTCGGGCAACATTGGATTACCGTTTAAAGAAAATTACGCTAGGTTAAAATCAAATAGGTCCCAATAACCATAGACCAAGAGCCATAGAAATATGCTTGGATAGCGCTTTGATCAGCTTCAGGCCGCTAGGTTATCTGCTTATAGTTGTTGATAGTTGTCAATTTAAAACAGATGAGTTGAATGCTTGTTTCAATAAAGTCGATTTTACACTTGGATGTTGATCTCATATTTTATTTAAATCGTCGGGCTTAAATAAAATACTAAAACAACTTCCCCCTAAAGCTTGTGACTTGGAATATTCAATGCGACCTTCATGCGCGATCATAATTGCATTGACAACAGATAGACCTAAACCACTGCCACCATTCTTCTTGCCTCTGGATTCTTCAAGTCGATAAAACGCATCAAATATAAAGGGGATATGCTGATCTGCAATACCGGGTCCTTGATCTTCAATGGTTAAAACCAAACCTTCTGATTTTTTTTGGGTGCTAATCCGTAAAATCCCTGCCTGTGCATAACGAATTTCATTTTCAAATAACGCAATTAAAATCTGTTCAAGCCGTTGTCGGTCAAAAAAGCAGGCTTGATCTGATAGATCGGTTTCGATGACTAATTTTGCTTGATCAAAACGGTCTTGAAGTAAGTTTACAGATTGTGTAATGACGTCAGATAGACAAACTGACTCTAGGTTAAGTCGAAGTTGTTGATTATCCGCCAGACTTAGGGTTCTTAGATCTTCGATTAAAAATGACAGTTGCTCAACTTGATTGAGCAAATTTTTTAATAAGGCCTTATCGGGGGTAAATATATCGTCAAGCACGCCTTGTAAGCGACCTTGTAAGATGGTCACAGGTGTTCTTAATTCATGTGCAATTGCGGCATTCCAAATAGATGCATTGTTGACTGAGATTTCCAGTTTTTCTGCCATACGATTAAAATCATTGATCATCTTTGTGATTTCAGCGACAGAAGAGGGATTGTCCAATTGCGCTCTTACGGAAAGATTGCCCAAACTAATTTCTCTTGCTGCAATGGCTAAAGAATTTAGCGGGGCGATAAAGCGTTGCGCTAATTTTAATCCTAAATAAACAGAAGTTAATGAACCGCATAAAGTCACCAGTAAAATCCAGATCAGATCAATCAAATTAAATGACCAATCCTCAGAATTTAACTGTTCTAGCGAGACCAATTTAAACTCGATGGCAACAAAATAAGTCAAATAGCCAAAAATCAAGGAAAAACAAGTGGTCAATAAGCTCACTTTGGCCATGGTGATAATCAGCTGGCGGCTAATTCCAATGTTATTTTTCATCATTTTGCCTTAAACGATAGCCAACACCACGGACATTGATCAGTAAGTCAGTTTGATGATGATCTTCCAGTTTTTTACGTAATTTACTGATGTGACTGTCTACAGTACGCTCTAAGGCATCACCATCAGGCAAGCAATGGTTCATTAATTCTGATCGGGTAAAAACCTTGTAGGGTGCTTGCGACATCAACGCAAGAATCTTAAATTCCGTTAAGGTAAGGTTTAACAGTGCTTTCGAATGTTCTTTGATAATGTATACACAAAGTGTTTCTGTATTAATTTCAATTGATTTAAAGCTAATGATTTGGGCTTTCGCCTGAGATGACATTGCACTTCTTCTCAATACTGCCTCAACTCTGGCAATAATTTCATTTGGATTAAATGGTTTTACCACAAAGTCATCAGCGCCGATTCTAAGTGCTGTGACTTTATCCACTTCTTGATCTAATGCGGTCAGCATAATCACAGGGGTTTGTTTGGATTGACGAATATGATTTAAAACTTCCCAACCATTTAAGATCGGCAATTTCACGTCAAGAATCACCAGATCAATCTGTTGCTGCGCATGTATTTCGATGGCTTGCTGTCCATTAAGTGCTCTAAGCACATTGAAGCCATTTTTTTTCAGATAATGCTCCACAATATCGCCGATATCATAATCATCTTCAACGACTAAAATTTGTTTACTGGCTGGATCAGACGCAAAAGAAATATTGCCCATTGCTGGATACTTTAAAATGGATACAGGCCCATCATAATTTATTTTTAGTGGCTATATCCACACAATCTCCACACTTTGGTGACGCTAAGTACACAAATATTGCCAATAATCGTCATATCTAGAACTCTGGGTGCAGATGATGCCTAAGCCTTATTTTTTTATTATTTTATTGGTTGTTTTAAGTGGGAGTGCGTTAACTGGATGTAATCGCTCAGGAAATGCTGAAGCAGAACAAGCACAGCAGGCTGCACCAGCCAAAGTCAGTATTTATACCGTTCAACAGCAAGATATTCATTTGATTGAAAACTTACCTGCTCGTGTACAAGCCTATCGAATTTCAGAAATTCGCCCACAAGTTGGCGGAATTATTGAAAAGGTGCTGTTTACCCAAGGCAGTGAAGTTAAGGCTGGACAACCCTTATTTAAGATCAATTCGGAAATTCTTCAAGCAGATGTCAATAGTAATCAGGCTTTATTGGCAAAAGCACAGGCAGAAGTGGTGCGTCTAAAAACGCAACAGGAGCGATATCGACAACTGCTTCCTTCCAATGCCATTAGTAAACAGGAATTTAATAATACGGAAGCCGCTTATCAACAGGCTTTGGCCGAAGTTGCTCAAACTAAGGCAGCATTGGCACGACAAAATTTAAACTTACGCTATGCGACTGTACGCGCCCCGATTTCAGGTCAAATTGGTAAGTTGCTGGTCACCGAAGGTGCATTGGTCAGCACCAGCGATACCAATCCAATGGCTTTGGTGCATCAGTTAGATAAAGTCTATGTTGATGTTAAACAATCAATTTCTGAATATGAGCAATTGCAAGATCGTTTGAATGATGGTTCGTTATTACAACGTGGTGGTGCTGAGGTCAGCATATCCAATAGTCAGGGTAAATTGTATCCAGTCACAGGAAAGATTTTATTCTCAGATACCAGCGTAGATCCTAATACGGGTGACGTGACCATCCGTGTTGAAGTAAATAACCCCCAACGGAAATTATTGCCAGGGATGTATGTCAGAGTTGGTTTAAACAGAGCATCACAACCCAATGCCTTACTTGTACCTGAGCAAGCTGTGCAAAGAGATATTTCAGGTCAAGCACAACTGATGATTGTAAAAGCAAATCAGACTGCTGAAACACGTCCAGTGAGTTTAGGGCAGTTATATAAAGGTTTCTATGTGGTGAATAGTGGAATTAAAGCTGGTGAAAAAGTCATCGTTGAGGGGCATGATCGAATTCAACAGCCAGAACAGCCTTTAAAAATAACCCAGTGGAAGTCGCAATACACAACCGATGTTGGGACTTTACAAACGCAAAATAAGGGTAGTGATCAAAGCACTGCAAGTCAGTCTTCTCCGAATACAGGAGAAAAATTATGATATCGCAGTTCTTTATTAAACGGCCAATCTTTGCATGGGTAATTGCACTCTTTATTATTCTGTTTGGTGTCTTAAGTATTCCAAAGTTGCCGATTTCTCGTTTTCCTTCAGTTGCACCACCTTCGATTAGTATCTATGCAACTTATCCGGGAGCAACACCAGAAACCTTGAATGATAGTGTTGTCACCTTGATTGAGAGAGAGTTATCAGGAGTAAAGAATTTACTTTATTACAGCGCCACCTCTGATGCCAGTGGTCAAGCGAGTATCACCGCCACATTTAAACCGGGGACTGATCCAGAGTTGGCTCAGGTAGATGTGCAAAATAAACTAAAGTCTATCGAACCGAGATTGCCACAATCTGTTAGACAGCAAGGTCTGATTGTTGAAGCGGCATCTTCTGGATTTCTGATGATGGTCGGAATTAACTCACCAAATGATCAATTTAAAGAAATTGATTTAAGTGATTATTTGGTTCGAAATGTGGTTGAAGAATTAAAACGGGTTGAAGGGGTTGGACGTATCCAATCTTTTGGATCTGAAAAAGCCATGCGTATTTGGATAGATCCAAACAAACTGGTGTCTTATCAGCTGTCGATAAAAGATGTCACAAATGCCATTCAAGCACAAAATACGCCGATATCTCCGGGAAGTATCGGGAGTTTGCCTGCGGTCCAAGGACAGATGATTACACTGCCATTAACGGCTGAAGGACAATTAAGTACAGTCGAAGAATTTCAAAATATTACTTTGCGCGCCAATCAGAGTGGCGCACAAGTCACACTGAAAGATGTTGCACGGGTGGAGCTTGGTGCGCAAACCTATAGTTTTTCTATTTTAGAAAATGGAAAGCCAGCAACCGCTTTGGCGATTCAAATGAGCCCAGGGGGGAATGCAGTCAAGACATCTGAAGCGGTCAAAGCAAAAGTTGAGGAGTTGAGCAAGGTTTTACCAAAGGGGATGCAATATTCGATTCCTTATGATACTGCGCCGTTTGTTAAAATTTCGATTGAAAAAGTAATCATGACTTTGCTGGAAGCAATGGTGTTGGTTTTCCTTGTCATGTATTTATTTTTACATAACATTCGTTACACCTTGATCCCTTCAATTGTTGCACCGATTGCACTTCTGGGCACATTTGCAGTGATGTTGATCAGTGGTTTTTCGGTCAATGTTTTAACCATGTTTGGTATGGTTTTAGCCATCGGTATTATTGTCGATGATGCGATTGTGGTGATTGAAAATGTGGAACGTATCATGGCAACGGAAGGCTTATCACCTGTTGATGCGACTTCTAAAGCAATGCAAGAAATTACCAGTCCAATCATCGGGATAACCTTGGTACTGGTGGCGGTATTTTTACCAATGGCCTTTGCCAGTGGTTCGGTCGGGATTATCTATAGACAATTTACCGTGACCATGGCGGTATCCATTGCATTCTCAGCATTTTTAGCACTGACCTTAACCCCTGCACTTTGTGCAACCTTGTTAAAACCGATTGAAGCAGATCATCAGAAAAAAGGCTTCTTTGCGTGGTTTGATCGCTTTTTTGACCGCGTCAATAAAAAGTATGAAGCAATTTTAGTGAAATTGTTGAAACACATTTTTACTGTGATGATTGTATTTGTTGTTCTGACAGGTTTCTTAGTATTTGCGTTTAAATCGATCCCAACTGCTTTTTTACCAGAAGAAGACCAAGGCTCATTTATCACCTCATTTCAATTGCCTGCAGATGCCAGTCAAGAGCGGACATTGACCATTGTAAAATCGTTTGAGGAACATTTAAAAAGCAGAGAAAGTATTAAGGAAAATGTTTCTGTACTTGGGTTTGGCTTTAGTGGTTCTGGTAATAACACAGCCATTGCCTTTACAAATTTAAAAGATTTTAAAGACAGAAATACCTCCGCTGCAGATGAAGTTAACGCTGTAAATGCGGCAATGGCAGAAAGTGCAGAAGGTACGATTATGTCTGTTTTACCGCCTGCAATTGAAGAAATGGGAACAACTTCGGGCTTTACTTTACGTTTACAAGATCGCGGTAATCTTGGAATGCAAGCTTTGAATGAGGCACAAGCGCAGTTGATCGGTCTTGCAGCAACCAGTAAAAAACTGGCTTATGTTTATCCAGAGGGTTTACCGCCAGGTAGTAATGTCGATTTAAAAATTGATCGTAATAAGGCAGAAGCTTTAGGTGTGAATTTTGCTGATGTGACAGATACCATTTCATCTTCAATGGGCTCAATGTATGTCAATGATTTTCCAAATCAAGGACGAATGCAGCAAGTGATTGTTCAAGTCGATGCTGATTCACGGATGAAAGTCACTGATATTCTAAATTTGAATGTGGTTAACAAGACTGGAGCACTGGTTAAACTGTCTGAGATTGTTACACCTGTGTGGACACAGTCTCCGCAGCAATACAATCGCTATAATGGACGACCATCATTGAGTATTGCAGGGGCAGGCGCAGAAGGGGTTTCTTCAGGGGTAGTGATGAAGGAAATGGAGCGACTGATTGAGCAATTACCAAAAGGAATTGGTTATGAGTGGACAGGGCAATCCTTGGAGGAAAAACAGTCAGAAGCGCAAACCAATTTCTTATTGGCATTGTCAATGTTGGTAGTTTTCCTCGTCCTTGCTGCACTCTATGAAAGTTGGTCGATTCCATTGTCGGTGATGTTGGTTGTACCTTTAGGTATGATTGGTGCAGTGGTTGCGGTATGGTTCCGAGGAATTCCCAATGATATTTTCTTTAAAGTGGGTTTAATTACCATCATTGGATTATCTGCAAAAAATGCCATTTTGATTGTTGAATTTGCCAAAATGCTAAAAGAAGAAGGAATGACTCTGATTGAAGCCACTGTTGCAGCTGCCAAACTTCGTTTAAGACCGATCTTGATGACATCGTTGGCTTTTACCGCTGGTGTGATTCCATTGGTGATTGCTACAGGTGCAAGCTCTGAAACTCAGCATGCGATTGGTACAGGGGTTTTTGGTGGTATGGTCAGTGCGACGATACTTGCAATCTTTTTTGTCCCAGTATTTTTTGTGTTTATTCTCAGCGCAGTTGAGAAATTACGTGGCAAAGCTTTACCTGTACGTAAACTGCCTTAAGCGCTCTGCGTTAAGCTTTTAATTTTTAGTCTTGTGTTTTGTAGAGGATAAGCATTTGTTCTCTACAATATTTCTAGCGAATCACCGCATTTATTATATGCATTTATTTGGATGCCTAATTTTTCTTCCTATTATTTTTATCTCGTATAGTTTTCTTTAGATATACAGGTCAGTTGTTTTAACTGCATTATTTATATAAGTTTATTGTTATATAGACAAACCACCTAATAATTCATACAAATGATTTCCATCAAGTCATTGTTCATCAATGAAGCTTAAGTTTTTGTATGAACTTTTAGAAACTGTTGGTTATCAATTCGTTTTTGTGCTTTTGAATCATAGATGGTGATCCTACCGTGGGGCGACATGGAGGTCGCCGTTGGGCGGGGGTACAGGACGTACCCCTCGCCCAACGGAAGATTTTTGTCATCTTTTCATCTCTGAAAAGTGAGGCATCGCCTACGCAAAGATATTTAAACTTTGAATGTAGGTTGTGGCAGTGTAAACTTTTTTATAACCAAACAAATTTTTACATATATTTGATTTAATAGAAAATATTAATTAATGGCAATAATATTCATGTGTCTGAGTTTTTTGACAGATTGACTTTACATTTGAATAGATATGGTTAGTTCCCCGCATTTTTATCGTCAAATTAACTCCTCTAAACCATTCTTATTTACATTTAATTACATTTCTCATTAGGCATTTTTGCCTTCTCATTCGTCTATATAGATAAAGGCAGTGTTTTTTAAATTCACGGCAATTGATCTGATAGACGAAGCAGGAAGGATTCATGAACAGTACAACGCAATACAATAGATTGAGCAGACAAGAAAAGCACAGGGTTTTATCCAGCACTCAGCAAATGCGCTACATTTATTTGTGCTGTATCTAAGCCTATGTCTGCTGTAATTCTCGCTTCAAATGATAAGCAAAAATACTCTACGCTTTGTGGGGTAGTGATCAGTCATATATTGTTGTTATGGTCTTTGTCTTATTTAAAAACAGATGTTCGTATTGAATCACATTCACCTGAAAATGCGATTCAAATTCGTTTTATCAGCTTGAACAAAACCGATGTTGTACAACAAAGCAGTACAAAGCTGCAGACGGCATCAGAGCAAGCTGCAACGCAATCAAAAGCACAACCTCAATCTACAGTAGCAACAGCGATACAACATCAACAACAGGTCAAAGTGATACATAGTACTGAGTCAAAAAAGTTGAAGATGGATCAAACAACACAACAGACAACAAAAGCACAAGAAAAAAAACCAACCGATCAACAGACGGAAAGTAAATCTGAATCAAATCGTCAGTCAACACAAACATTCACTGAAACAAAATCATCTACGAATACTGAACAGACTGCTTCAGGTCAATCAAATGAGATAGCCAAACGTGCAGGTGGTGAAGCAGGCAAAGACAATAAAAAAGAACAAAACGCTGCCTCTACTTCTCAACCACAGCAACCGCTTCCCGTGAGTCGGGTCGATGTACTCAGCTTTGGCAAGCTTAATTACGATGATCGCGAATTGCAAAACCAGCAGCGCTTGTTGGTTCTCACCATCAAAATCAATCCTCAAGGGCAGCCGATAGATGTCAGAGTAAAGCAAAGCTCAGGTATTAGTAGTTTGGATGAAAGAGCTATACAAGCTGCACAAAAAGCAAAATTTAAACCACATATTGTCAATGGTGAAGCATTGGCAATCGTGGTGGATTTTCCCATTCAGCTTAAGCTTGGTCGTAATCGCTGATTGGATTATTAAACAATGAAAGGGCTTATTTAGGAGTTTTTATGAACGCATCAACAGAAAAAGTGATCAGTAGCAGTTTAATGCAACGCTTGAAACAAGAAACACTGGCAGAGCATGAACGTATGGAAATCTTGATGCAGCAATCAGGCGCGTTTGAGAGTAAAGAAAATTATGCGCAATTCACTCTGTCGCAATATTATTTTCAGAAAGATGTTGAACATCTTTATCAAGATTCACAGGTTGAACAATTGATTCCCGATTTAGATGTGCGTGGGCGTTCCGATGCAGCTTTACAAGACTTGGCTGATTTAGGTTTAACGCCTCAGCAGCAGGGTATTGCAACAGATGAAATTAGTTTTCCACAATCTTTGGGCTGGATTTATGTTTCAGAAGGTTCAACCTTAGGCGCAGCATTTTTACTCAAAGAGGCTCAGGCTAGATTTGGCTTTAATGCTGATTTTGCTGCACGTAACTTAGCAGCATATCCAGAGGGTCGTGGATTAGTGTGGAAGCGTTTCAAGCAAACCCTAGATGATGCAAATTTTAGTTTAGAGGAACAGCAATTGATTATTGAGGGGGCTATGCAAGGCTTTCATCGTTTTGGTGAACTTTTAGCACAATTAAAAACACTGAAATAAATAATTGATGATGGATAAAGGAAATCAAGCAATGAAGCAAACGGGGTCAGAGACCAATCTAAATACCAGTATTTCTATGTCGGAGCCGAGATTGGCGAAGTCATGGTTGGTTCGCTGGATCTGTATTGCACTGGCGGGGTTATGTCTGGTCTTAGGGACGATCGGTTTGGTGGTTCCTGGTTTGCCTACGTTTGATTTTTATTTTCTTGCGACGTTGTTTGCTGCAAAGGGTTCGCAGCGAATGCATCAGTGGATTGTTAATAATAAAGTCATTGCTCCAATTTTACAGCAATGGCAACTCAAACGAACTTTGCCAGTAAAAGTAAAACTATTTTCTTTGGCCAGTATGAGTGTAGCTGCTGGCATTTTAATTTGGACTGTGCCTCATCCATGGGCAGTAGGAACCATTATTGTGATGATGGTTTGTGTGCAATTGTGGATGTGGTTAAAAGCATAAATGAGGATAATCTCAGGATGGAAATCTTTGAATATTATAAAAATACTGAAGAACTTAAATGCTTGCTGTTGCAAGCAAATTTAAAAGTAACTACAACACGATTGACTGTACTGAATATTTTAAGAAATGCACAACGAGAGCTGACAGCAGCCGAAATTTTGTATAGTCCAGATTTAAAAGTGAAAAAATTATCTTTTGCTGGTGTCTATCAAACCCTGAAACAGCTTGTTAAAGCAGGATTGTTAGTTAAATTTAAGCTGGGCAGTGAACAAGCATTATATTCATTCAAGGGAAGTCAAACCAATATGAGAATATATTGTAAAAAGTGTAGTCAGTTGCAACAAATTAATGATGAGGCTTTAGAGCAGCAAATTCGAGGACTTATTTTAGAACATGGTGCAAGTTCATATCATCTTGTTATAGAAAAACCCTCTTGTCCTTATTGTAGTCATTAAAACAACATGCCAAAGGGTAGATTATTTTATGATAAAAATATCCATAAAATTAAATAATAAATCGGAATTTACACTGAATGATAACCAAGATATTGAGGTTCAATGTGCATTAACTATTGATAATTTAGCTTTATTTTTTAAGTATATTAAACGATCAAATAGAACATAAGGATGTACATGAACTAAAAATAATCATATATATGGGGAATTTCTCTCAGAGTGTCTTGACATTTAAATGATAATTATTATCATTTAACAGACCGTCAAAGAGTTGATCCTATTGTGAACAAAAATCCTGCATTTGTAGATCAATTGTACCGTAATCACCAATCTTGGTTGCATCAATGGCTTAGAAAAAAAGTAGGCAATAGTGAGCAAGCCGCAGATTTGGTACAAGATACGTTTATTAAAATTCTGCAAACGCGTGATGAACTTTTTGGAGTAAAAGAACCTCGTGCATATCTGGTGACTATTGCCAGAAATTTAATGATTGATCAGGTGCGCCGTAAGCGCATAGAGCAAGCTTATCTGAATGAATTAAGTCAGATGGAATATATTCTGGATACAATTCCTTCACCAGAAGATCAGCTACAGGTTGTTCAAGCCATTGACCAGATTTGTCAGGCTTTGATACGCGTCTCTGAAAAAGCACAACAAGCTTTTGTGCTACATTATTTTGAAGGTTTAACCCATAAAGAAATTGCAGAAATCATTGGTGTTTCAACCAAGATGATTCAAAAATATCTAGCAACGTGCCTTGTGCAATGCTACGCACTGAAACAAGAGAAGGATTTGTTTGAGTAAATGATTGAAGAAGAGAAGAGTAAGCAAAAATTAATCGAAGAAGCAGCGGAATGGATTGTGCTGCTGAGTACCGATGATGACTTACTCAAAAGAACAGCGCAAACAGATTTTGATGCTTGGAAAAGCAAGAGTCCACAACGCCAAAAAATTGCTCAAGATATCGAGCAATACATTACTTCTATTCAAAAACTGGTACAGAATCCACAACAACAGAAAATGACCCAATCTGTATTAAAAACAGGTTTACATAGTGCCCGCAAGCAAAAAAATATGCGCTATGGTGGAATTTTGACGGTGATATTGTGTTGTGTAGGGGGGATTTATAGTTATTTTATTTATTATCCAGTGTCATATCTAACCGCTGATATTAAAAATCATGCGGGAGAATGGACAACTCAAACCTTAGCAGATGGTTCACAACTTAAACTCAGTGGTCAGAGTGCGGTTAATCTAGACTTCTCAGCAAATCAGCGTGTTGTGGAGTTGGTTCAAGGGGAAATATTTGTAGATGTGGCCAAAGACAAAGCCCGTCCTTTTATTGTCAAAACCCAATATGGTCAAATTGAAGCATTGGGAACTGCATTTAGTGTTCAATATCAGCCAGACGCGACTGGGCTTAAAATGCTACATTCCAAAGTGAAAGTTCAGTCCTCGAAACAAGAGTTAGATCAAACCAAAGCATCTTCTGTGATTGTGACAGCAGGGCAAGAAGTCATACTTGATCGAAATGGTATACAACCTATACATACTTTTAATTTATACAATGAACAGCAGAAATGGAATCAACGGCATTTGATTGTTGAAAATATGTCTTTGTCAAAAGTGCTAAATGAGTTGAATCGAAACAGCAAAGAAAAAATTATATTTAACGCTGCAAAGTTAGAAAAAATTAAGGTCAATGCTGTATTACCTTTAGATCATACCGAAAGTGCATTGCAATTATTAAGCAGTGTATTCCCTCAGCTAAATGTCTATCAAATCACCCCATATTTCACAGTTGTGACTTTGCAATAAACAGCATGATTTAAGCACTTGGTTTGAATCATGCTGTTTAGCTTTAAATTAAGCCTAAAATTCTAGGATAAAATTCATATCGTTTTTAAAAATGATGGATAAATATAATCAATAATAATCTTGGAAAAATAAAAGATAGATAATTTAAATTTATTTTGAATAAACGGTTCCACTTTTTCAATTCTTGTACGTCATAGTAAGTAGAAGCAAATATTAGGAATACATTTAATTTAATATATTGAATGATTCTTATTTACATTTACTGGGGCGTAAAATGAGTGAAGCTGTTTGCGGTCAAAAGCATCCAAAATATTCTTTCAAAGTGACATCATTGGCATTGGCGATTCATCTCGTTTGTGTGGGTGTAGCAACAACAGTCGCGACACAAAGCACTTATGCGCTCAGTACAGAAACGCAGTCATATCATATTCCAGCGGGTTCACTTGCCAGTGTTCTGAATACCTTTGCCGAGCAAGCGGGGACCTCGATTGCAATTGATGCAAATCAGCTCAAAGGTAAAAGTAGCTTAGGTTTAAGTGGACAATATAATTTAGAAAATGGCTTTCAACATATTTTAGCAGCAACCGAGTTTACTGTGGTGAAAGTCGGAAATGGCTATATATTGAAGCATGTGGATAAAGCTGAAATTAGACCCATTCCAGTACAATCTCAGCCGATGATAGCTGATCAAGAAAATGTCGTACAACTTAGCCCAATGACTGTTTTTGGCACAGTCAGTCGCGATACAAAAGGGCAGAATGATGTTTATGATCAAGATATTTCTAGCGTCTATGCCAGCAAAGAGCAAATAGAACGATATAAAGGTGCTCAGCCAGCAGACTTATTCAAGGGAATGGTCGGCGTATACAGTGGTGATGCCCGAAACAGTGGTGCTTTAGATCCAAGTATCCGTGGTGTTCAAGGACCGGGCCGTGTTCCTGTCCTTATTGATGGGACAGAACAGGCACTCACTGTATGGCGTGGCTATAACGGTGCGAATAATCGGAGTTATATTGACCCTAATTTAATCGGTGGGCTACAAGTCATTAAGGGGCCTTCCATCACACGCAATGTAAATACAGGTGTGGGTGGTGCGGTCGTTATTCATACTCTAGCTGTAGATGATGTTTTAAAGGAAGGTAAAAATTTTGGTGGGGAGATAAAAGTAGAAACCAGCAGCAATGCAGTGAAACCTAGAGAACCACAACTATTAACTGGTCAAAGCATTTACGATAATCCAAATTATCCAGCTACAGGAACGGACTGGCAAGGCAATCCAGTTTTCGAGCCTTATTATGATCCATCCTTATTTAAAGTAGCACGGCAGAATAAAGAAAATAATATTTATTCAGGCGATGATGTTGCAACACGTATTGCTTTGGCAGGACGTAGTGATAATTTTGAAGTTTTGGCTGCTTATGCTTATCGTAATAAAGGCAATCACTTTGCAGGGAAAAATGGCAGTGATTTTTATGATAAACCTGCCACAGGACGATTTAATTACGTTCCATACCTTGCCAAAGTTTACCCAGGAGGTACAGAAGTTCCCAATACATCCCTTGAAACAGAATCTTATTTGTTAAAAGCGGCGTGGAAACCTACAGATGAACAGCGTTTAGAGTTCGGTTATCGGGACAGTTCAATCATCAATGGAGAAATTTTACCTTCACGAATTGCTTGGGGTGAAGTCGTCAAAAATAAAGCAGGGGTACCACAATGGCCTTTAAGTCATATCGACTCCAAAGCCTATAATATGGAATACAAATATCAACCTCAAAACAATAATTTAGTCGATTTCTACGGCAATATTTGGCGGACTGATACCAAGAGTCATACCTATAGTTCAGGTGGATTTCCCAATGATACCAATGCAAACTTGGGTGTTTTTGTGAACAGTGCTACCGCAAACTCAGACAATACTCGCCAAGGAATGACCCTAAGTAATAAGTTTAAATTGCTGTCTAATCTGGGTTTAACTGTTGGGGGGAGTTTTCAAAAAGAAAAACTCAGTTCGGATGATATTTATAAAGACCCGAATATTAACGGAACAAATTCGGGTTATAGGATGTTACCGAGAGCAGGTCGTCGAGAAGAAAAAGAATTTAATTTTAACTTTGACTATCAACCTGTCTCATGGCTGAATTTAAACGCAGGTGCAAGATATCAAAACTATTGGGCCTTTGATGATTTTCTTAATGAACGAGTCAATGCGGGTGATCCCCAGTTTAGCCTGATTAAAAAAGCCACGGCATTAAGTATGACTTATTTTACTAAACGCCCAAATATGACACCAGAACTTGAACAGCAAACACGAGAAAGTATTGAGGCTCTTGCTTTAGCGGAAGGTTGGACTGAGGAGCGCAAGCAGGCTCGAATTTTAAGTCGAATTTATCAGAAATCTAATAAAATTGATTACAAAATGGATAACCGTGGAAAATTAACCATTGCCAATAATCCCTTTTTAAATGGGACCTTAGTACAAGGTCGGGATTATGGATATTATTCTGGTAGTGGCATTCCTAGCGGTTATGAAGATATTGATTTAACCAAAACAGGTGTGCAAAAAAGCAAAGATCATGGTTGGACACCGACAGCTTCAGCAACGGTTAATTTTAGCCCCAATAGTCGAATGTATTTACGTTATAGCGAAGCTTATAGAATGCCAAGTATGTTTGAAAGCACGATTGGGTTTTCTGGAACCTTAAGTGGTTATAAGTTACAACCAGAGCATGCATCAAATTATGAACTTGCCTATGTTCATAATCTATCTGAGTTATTTAAAAACAGCAGTTATGCAGATATTAAATTGGCTTATTACTATAACAAAACTAAGAATGCGATTGAGCGTAGTCCAACTTTGGCATTTAGCAATGTCGATAGCCTTACCACAGAAGGATTAGAACTGCAAAGTCGCTTTGACAATGGGCGTTTCTTTACTGACTTAAGTGCCAATTATCGTTTTAAAAATAAAGTTTGTGATGAAAACTCAGCGATGCTTTTAGGGGCGAGCCACCAGTTTTTATTAAATCGTTGTGTTGATGATGGATTTGTAGGCGGATATTTAGTCAGTATGGCAACCCCAAAATATTCAGTGAATTTAACACTTGGTGGACGATTCTTTGATCAAAAACTTGAAGTCGGAACTCGTGCGAGTTATCACCATAAGTATGAAAATCCTGAAACGAAAAACTATAACGATATAGAGATGAGTTATTACGCCAATACCCCTTTGGCATGGAACTCAATGACCATTGTGGATGCTTATATCAATTATCGACTTAAACAAGACACCTTATTTGAACTGGTGGGGACTAATCTCACTGACGAATTCTATATTGATCCATTAACTCGTTCGGCAATTGCAGCACCAGGTCGAACATTTAAGCTAAGCATTACCCATAAGTTTTAAGGAACTTAGAGGTAATTAACCAAATTTATTGCACTTGGTGTGCAATAAATGTGTGGAAAATAAGACACGTACTCCTTGATTTTACACTTGAATTTAAAATTAAAATCAGTGCAGCACATGTTTTATTTTTAATGATAATCATTAAGACTTTTATTTTTATTCTTAATGATAAAACTTTAAAACTCATATCGAGGAACTTAAAATGAAACTTCAATCTATCTCATTGGCTATTTTACTATCTGTTGGTTTAGTGGGTGTTGCACAAGCAGCTGTTGTAGGTGAATCAAGTGATATTGGTAATATTGTAGTTGGTTCTACAGGTTCACTTGGACCGACTCATCCAAACTCAGGTGTTGGTTTTGGTGTTAACACTCTTTATAACGGTGCAATTGTTGCATTCTCAGGTTTTAACGGCTATGCAGATGGCAATGGCGTTGTACGTCTAAGCCCTTACTTACCTGGGCTTCCAGCATCTCATGCTGGGATTGGTTATGCTAACTATAAACAAGTGCCTACACAAGACGTTTGGTTTGGTGAGTGGAATGCCGAAGCCAAAGATGCCAGCGGTAAGCGTTTAGGTACGGTTGATCCAGCAACACACACTGTTTATTACAATGGTAAAGATGCGGATACCAGCGTACCGTCTACAGGTACTGCAAATTATAGTGTTCAAGGTGTCAATAATTATAATGGCTCTAATTTATTGTCAGGTACTTTTACCGCTAACTTTGCAACCAAACAGTTAACGGGTTCATTGAGCGATAGTTCACGTACCTTTAATTTGGGTACTGCAACAATTAATAACGACGCAACGATTAGTGGTTCAAATGCATCTTGGACGACTAATCCGTCAGCTGGTGCAGGGACAGTTTCAGGTCAATTCTATAATAGCCAAAGCAGCTTAGCTGGAATTGCAACATTTAACAATAATGTGCATGACGTTGCTTTTGGTGGAAAAAAATAATGATTTAAATGAGAAAGGCTTACTTCGGTAAGTCTTTCTTTTTTTTTATTCTATCTGGTGAGTTTATAGATGAAAAAAATAGTATTGCTTGGTGCCGTATTGCAGTGTGGACAATGTGTTTATGCAGCGGATGATACCAGTATCAGGTTAAATCAGGAAATTAGCCAACAGCAATATCAAAATGATAAGAAATTACTCAAATCAGAAGACCCTAAGAACACACAAGCATTACCGAATCTGATCATACAAGGTCAAGAATATGTGGTTAAGGATGAACCCGCAGAAGTTGCATATGCACTTTACTTGGCAGTGATGCAAAAACAATGGCAAGTGGCTTTAAGTTATCTTGAAAAATATAAAAAATTTCCAAATTATGATCAGGCTTTGACTGAGTTCGCTGAGGGTGTCATGGCACGAACACAGGGGAATTTAAGTTTAGCTGAGAGTAAACTTAAACATAGCCTAGAGATTCAATCGAATAATTTAATGACCCAACTTGAGCTGGCTCGTATCTACACCGAACAACAAAAAAATCAGCAAGGTCAACAGTTATTTCAGCAGATTCAATCTCAACTGGCTCTGTCTACAGATCCTGCTGCCCAAGGTATAGGTCAAACTGTAGAGATGTATCTCAAAGGGCTTAAACAACGAGATGAATGGCATGGTTCATTGGCTTTTGGTTCACGTTATGCCAGTAATGTTAATAATGCTTCCGATAAATACGACATCATTACGTATTATGGCATTGACCCTGAGACTAAGAAGGTCGTTCCTATTGAACAAGTAAAGCGTGGCACACCTGACGCGATCAGTGCGCAAGGTTTGGACTATGAAGCGACCTTAACTAAACGATGGTCGCTTTCTGGACAACATGGCATTGCATTGCGCGGATTATTCTATGGTCAAGTTTATCCAGAGCAGACAGATTATAATGAATTAACTTTTAACTTAAATGCGGGTTATAGTTATTACAACGAACGTAATCAAGTCTTGATTGCACCCGTATTTGAACATAAATACTATGCCCACGACCCGCTGTATAGTGCCTATGGGCTAAGGGGTGAGTGGATGCGTTTTATCTCTAACGACAAAGCTGTCAAGTTAGAAGCCGAAATGAAGGATATAAATTATTCCCAGTATAAAGGCCAAGATGGCGTGGAATATTCAGTCTATTCAACCTTTTGGAAAATTTTACCGAGAAACTGGACGCTATTTGGCGGACTGGATTTTGTCGACCATAATACCCAAGAGCAATATTTCACAGCTTATCAGCAACAGGGCATACGTTTAGGCCTTTCCAAAAACTTTGACTCAGGTTTTAACGCAAATTTATTTAGTTCTTTCCGTTGGCGTCAATTTGATAAATTTACTCCGGTATTGGAGGCTAGACGACATGATTTTGAACAAAACTATACTTTGATTTTAAGTGCACCTCGTTGGGCTTTTTATGGTTTAACACCTAATCTCACTTATCAATATAATCAAAATAACAGCAATGTAGAATGGCTATATTCTTATGATAAACATAATGTTAGTTTAAAGCTGGAGCATCGGTTTTAAAGTGTTGTAGAGGTTTTATCTCTATTTGAGGAATTGAAACCGTATTAAAGTGGTCTTCTTACTGAATTCTAATTTATACATTTATATAGCCAAATTGAATTCCAATAAATCTAAGTTTTAAATGGGTCTAAGATATAGAGGAAATCCATTGATTCCCTCTATTCATTCATCATTTATTGAGCAAGAAAGCTGACAGCTTCCTCAATCAAGTCTGAAATTTCTTTTGGATGTGATGCCAAAGAAGCATGACTTGCATCTAGCGAAATCACTTTTTTTGCATTTAAGCGTGCAGACATGACTTTTTGATTTTCAGGGTGGATCATTCGGTCTTGAGTCGAGATTTGATACCAAGATGGTTTCGTTTTCCATGCTGGCGTGGAAATCGTATCGCCAAAAGTGCTTGCTACTGGCGCTTTTTGGGTGACACCCATTGCAAACCCTTCATCTTTGGTTAAATCCTGACAGAAACTTTCATGGAATTTATCTGCTTTAAGCCAGAGATAACCATCACTGTCTGGTTCTAAGTTTGGTGCAGCCTCAGGTAAATGTTGTTGAGTAATGCCACCAGGGCTTTCGTTTGAGTCAGGTGCAAAAGCAGCAATATAAACCAGACCTACCACATTCGCTTGATTGCCAACTTCAGTAATTACAGCGCCACCATATGAGTGACCAACCAGAAGCACATCTCCTTTAACTTGCGCAATCATTTTTCTTGTTCGTTCAACATCTTCAGCCAGTGAGCTCAGCGGGAGTTCTACTGCACGTAATGATTCATAACCTCGGTGAGACAGCTCAGTTACCACTTTACTCCAATGAGCAGCGCCTCCCCAAAATCCGTGTACGAATATAATTGTCGGTTTATTACTCATGTGTGTCTCCTAGCTAAATGCTATTGTATTTGTTGAGCTAAATGATTGAAGACTTTTTGTATAAAGATTGGATAGATACTGAATGTAATTTTTATACTCAAAAAAGCTTCTATAAACGATTATTCATGTTTAAATTCACTTTAACAATAACAGAAACACCAATGTTTTTGCAGAAACACTTTTTAGGAATTGTGACAAAGAATGAGAGATGAATATGCTGAAAAAAGTGCTTTAACGGATATATTCTTTGATATTTATCAGTTTGCAAAAATATCAGGTGAGATCTATGACTTCGCGCGATTTACAGATCAACAACAGTTAAGCTTTAAACAGGATTATGCATATATCCATATCGTTCAGCAGGCGACATGCAGACTTAAAGTAGCAAACTCTAATCTAGATCTGGTTTTAAAAGCAGGGGATATTATTGTTCTACCTTCAACTGGAGAACACACGATTGAATTGTTGGATGCTGAAAATCAAGCAGCCGCTGTGATTAGCTGTATTTTTAAACTTAGTGGAATTTATGGTGAAGCTATAATCGAGGGGTTGCCTCGCTATATCCATGTCCCATCGCACAATGATACGGATAAAATTGCAGAATGGGTGCCAATGACTGTTGCTGCGATAAAGCTTGAGCTTGAGCATCCTAGCCTTGGTAGCCAAGTGATGCTTTCACGGATTATCGATCTTCTATTGGTGTGGTCAATACGGTTTTGGTTAGCAAAAGCAACCATTGAACATAAAAGCTGGATTGTCGCTTTACGTGATCCTGCGATTAGTAAAGCATTATCTTTGATGCATGATCGTCCTGCTTATGCATGGGATGTGGAAAATTTGGCTCAATCCACCCATCAATCTCGTTCAAGTTTTGCTAAAAAATTTGTTGAACAAGTGGGTGTTTCTCCAATTCAATATTTAAAAAATTGGCGGATGAGACTAGCAAGTCAGTTTCTAAAAGAGACAGACAAAAATATCTTTCAAATTGCTGAATTAGTAGGATATAGCTCACAAGCAGCATTCACTCGTGCTTTCACACAAACATATGGATGTGCACCGAAAGTATTTAGAGCATCATTGATACAAAGTGATCTATAAATACAAATGATCAACTTTAGTTTTTATGCTCTAAAACGCGCTTTAACACTGAATCGTATTTAGTCAAACTGATCTGGAACAGCAATAAAACTTGAAGATTTAGGCTAGGTTTTAGATTTTTTTGAAGATGTGCTTAGATTGGTTAATGTCATAAATGTAATTCCCATGACCGTGAATTGTATAGTTTCGACCTCTAGAATGAAATGATATCTCAATGGGAAGAATGACATGAAAACTTTAATCAGATTAACTGTTATTGGTCTTTGTAGTGTTTCAAGTTTAAGTTTTGCATCACATCAAAATACGCAAGAAATACGCATTGATCACTTTGGTACAGGTAGCGATGGAGATAATACGTCAGGTCTTTTATTGAAAGAGCCAATAAAACTTGTGCCTTATTCAAAGCTTGATCAAAATAAGGAGCCGAGAATTGAACATTATGGCACAGGCAATGATGGAGACAATACCACAGGGTTATTATTAGTCGATCATGAAAAGTACTATGCGGCAAACACATCTACTGTACAAGTTGATACTGTACGTATAGATCATTACGGTACTGGAAATGATGGAGACAATACCACGGGCTTGTTACTCAAAGATTAATTTATAAAAAATATAGAAGCTTGTTGATAAGTAAGATCAACAAAGATAAAAAAATGGGTGTAATCAATACACCCATTTTTCATTTAAACAAATCTCGTCTTATTGCGCTGCTTTTTCAGCTGCGATTGAAGCAATTGCTGCATCAACACCGTCAATAGAATCTGCAGCTTTTTTAATACGAGCAAGCGCATCAACAAGTACTTCATCAGCAGTCGCATAAGAAATACGCATATAGCCGCCTAAACCAAAAGCATCACCAGGAACAACAGCAACACCAGTTTCTTCCAACAACCATTCTGAGAATTCTGTGCAAGATTTTAAGCCTTTTGCACGAATCAAAGGACGAATGTTGGCATAAGCATAGAATGCACCATCAGCAGGTAAGCAGCTAATCCCTTGAATTTCATTCAAGCCATTCACAACTAAATCATGACGACGTTTGAACGCTTCAATCATCGGTTGAAGTACATCTTGAGGACCATTCAATGCAGCTTCAGCAGCAACTTGTGAAATCGAAGTTGGGTTTGAAGTTGATTGTGATTGGATTTTTTTCATTGCGCCAATCAATTTTGCAGGTCCTGCTGCATAGCCGATACGCCATCCAGTCATTGCATATGCTTTAGATACACCGTTAAGCACGATAACACGCTCATAAAGATCAGGAGCTACAGTAGCAATATTGTAGAACTCATCATCCCAACGGATCGGCTCATACATATCATCAGAAGCAACATAAACTTGAGGATATTTACGGAGCACTTCTGCTAAAGCTTCAAGCTCAGCTTTGCTGTAGATCATGCCTGTTGGGTTAGAAGGACTATTTAAAACCACCAAACGTGTTTTGTCTGTAATCGCAGCTTCTAGTTGAGCAGGTGTAATCTTGAAACGTTGTTCTTCACCACATTTCACGATGACAGGAACACCTTCAGCAATGATCACCATATCTGGATAGCTTACCCAATATGGCGCTGGAATAATGACTTCATCACCTTTGTTTAACAAAGCAAGTGCTAAGTTAAAGAAAGACTGTTTACCACCGCAAGACACTAAAATCTGATTTGCAGCATAGTCAAGATTGTTATCACGTTTTAGCTTCGCAATAATTGCTTTTTTAAGGCCTGGTGTACCATCAACAGCGGTATATTTGGTAAAACCGTTGTTAATCGCTGTAATAGCAGCATCTTTGATGTGTTGTGGGGTGTCAAAATCTGGTTCGCCAGCGCCCAATCCGATTACATTTTTACCCGCAGCTTTTAATTCAGCAGCTTTGTTGGTAACAGCAAGCGTTGGAGACGGTTTGATGGCATTTACACGATCAGAGAGACGTACGTCCACGGCATTATTCCTTCTTATAGGGATTAAAAAAATAAAAAGCACATTATCATAGCCTAATTTTTCATGTTTGGTCGTCTAATATCTATGCAAATTCAATAAATATTCATCAAAAGCAGAAATTAATGTATCAAGAGAATACAAATAAAAGCGAAAGTTTAAGAGCACTCGCATCAAAGCTGAAATTTACGTACAATATAGCCAGTTAAAATTGAGTGAATCACATGAGCACCCAAAATACTCCCAAAAAGAAGCCATTGGTGAATTTACCATTTCCAATGCCATCATCTTTAGAAAATGATGATGATGTTGCCCACAACAACGTCCGTCCTAAACCTGAGCAATATGCAGATCGTACTTGGATGCCACCTCGTGGTACACGCCGTTCGATGGGAAAACGCTAAGTGTTTGAGATATAAAAATAGGTGCTTGATGCACCTATTTTTATAAAAAGAATCTTTTACTTAACGCTATAGCATTTATCCTTGTGGAATATTAAGCACTACCATTTAACATTTCCGTGACATATTCATAATAATTTTTTTTCTTTTGATACATCAATAAATCTGCACGTTTCAACATATTGTCTATACTTTCATTTGCAGATGTTGTTGCATAACCAATGGCAATACTAATAGGCTGTGACGAATAATATTGATTGTCGATATTGAGTAATTCTTCAATGGTCATAATCATCGATTCGACGGTCTGTTCATTTGCCGCAGGCATAAGAATCACAAACTCATCTCCACCAATACGAGAAGCGGTATAACTTGTATTGGCAATGGTACGAGTCAGAATATTGCCCATTCGTCGCAGTAATTCATCACCAACATCATGACCCAACTGATCATTGATGGCTTTTAAACCGTTCATATCAATAAAAATGGCTGAAGTCGGACGCAGTACACCACGCTCTAAACGATTAATTTCCTCTGTATAGAACGAACGATTGAATAATTTAGTCAGAACATCATGTTTCCCCAGATATTCCAAATACGTTTCTGCTTTTTTTCGTGCAGTAATATCAGTCAATGCAACTTGCACTAGACTCCAGTCATGTTCATAGCCTGGGAAAACAGTAAATTGAAGCAATACATTTCGTACTGAACCATCCAATGCATAATTTACAGCTTCACGTTGATGATGAATTTTACCATTCCAGAGTTCAATCAGTTGCTCACGGAAAGTCTGATACATCTCTTTTGCAAATACTTTGTTTAAGTTTTTAAACAGGGTTTCTTTGTCTTTGGCTTTAAATAAATCAAGGGTTGCTTGATTGACATCCAATAAGATGATGTCTTCGATACACTGGTTTACAAAGTCGGTATGTACATCTAAGAAGGTGCGAAAATCTTCGATACCAATTTCACGGAGTTGGTCTATGCGGAGTCTTACACGACTAAAATCTTCAACCCACAACGAGGTAGGCGAGTAAATAAAGCGAGATTCTGCCAGTTGGCGATTTTTTTCTTCTAAACGGCGCGCATTTTGATAGTCTGTAATATCTTCAGTGGTGATTAAAACCCGGTCTAAACTGGCTTCTGAACCCGGCATGATGATACCGCGTAATTTGATGTCTAATTTATTGCCTGAAATCGTGTAATTGACTGTGGTATTTGAAAACTCAGCTTCTCCATTCCAAAGTGCAACCAGCTCTTTGATATGTGAGTGCAGCATTTCTTTCTGAAAAATAATATTTAAGTTCTGATACAGGTGTTGCTGATTTCTGGCTTCAAATAAATCTAAGGTTTTTTTATTGACATGTAGAATCTTAATTTTGTGTGCACAAGCCGTAATCTGATCTGGATTTTCTTCTAAAAAGCTTTGAAGATTTGTGATTCCTTGGCCTTTCCACTGATTAAATTGTTCTCTTACTTCGCTATAGTCCTCTATCCACATCGGGGTAGGTGATATATCAAAAATAGAAGAATCAGAAAATTCCATTATAAGATTCTCGTGTGTTGAGCGGTGATCTAGAATGTTTGAAATATATCCTAAAAAAGAGCGATATAAAATAATAAAATCCAAGTTATTTATTACTTATTGTATTTTATGATCGCTGGTTATCCTTTTATTGGGTTTGCATTGATGTTGGTTAATTTCAATTAATTTCTTTAATTCTTAAAAGACATTAATCCGTATTTAATAAATAATATGCTTGCTTATCTTGATACATAATTTGATCTGCTTTTTTTAATAAATCATCAATATTTTTATAATGGCTTGTTGTCGCATAACCAATCGCAACATGAATTGGATGTTGAGGATTGTTCAGTCGATCTATCTCTAATTCTTGTTGAATGATCTTAAGTAATGTTTCTATATGCAGATGATTTGATTCAGGCATAAGAATCACAAATTCATCACCACCAATACGCGAAACAGAATAAGGTGTTTTGATGGTGGATTTTTTTAACAGATGTGCAAAACGTTGAATCAGTAAGTCGCCGACATGATGTCCCTGTAAATCATTCACTCTTTTTAAACCATTGATGTCTAAATACATACATGAAAGTGAATTAAATTTTTGAGATTGTAAGCGTTGAATTTCACCGATAAAAAATGTTCGATTATATAACTGCGTTAATTGATCATGTTTACTGGCATGTTGCAGATGATCTTCTAATTTTTTTCGTTCCGTTAAATCGGTAAAGGCAATTTGCACGGTATCCCAGTTATGTTTTGAATCTGGAAAAATAACAAACTGTTCGAGTACATGCAGCAAATCTCCATTGATTGACTGGTATTCACATTCTCGTTTAAGTTGATGATGATCATTCCATAAGTGTAATAATTGTTTATGAAAATTTTGTTGATAATTCTCTCTAAAAATATGATTTAAATGCTGATAAAAATGTTGTTCATTGTCGGCATTAAATAAGTCCAGTAAAGCTTGATTTACACCAACTGATCGGATGTTTTCAAAACAAAGAAATAGAAAATCTGGATTTTGCTGAATATATTGATCTAAGTCAGTGACATTATTCGCTACTAATTGATTAAATAATGATTTTATTTTGCTGTAGTCTTTGACCCAGAGGGCAGTGGGTGAATGCAAAAATAGGGATTCTGCAATCCGACGCGCATTTTGACACTGAGAGATATCTTCCGTGGTTAATAAAACTCGATCCCAGCTTTGTTTCGCATCCTTTAAAATATTGGCTCTAAGTTGGATATCAATTTTTTTGCCTTTGCAGCTAAGGTTGACCACTTGAATCGAGCAATCTGTTTCTTTATTCCAAAGCGCTGAAAAAAATTGGATATGTAATAGTTCAGTATTTTCTGTATGCATTTCTGGAAATTTTTCTAAAATCTCCGCTAAATCATCAGCTTCATATAAAATCAGGGTGCTTTTATTGATATGAATGGTGCGGATCGCTGCCAAACAAGGTTTTAAACGGCTAGTATCTTCCAATAGATGTTGCTTAATATCGGAAATACCTTGCGCAGTCCATTCATCAAATATTTTTTTTATACCACTAAAATCTTGTAGCCACATGGCAATTGGAGACAAATCAAATATTGTTAAATCCATTTGCTCCATATATTTTCCAAAAAATTATTTATTAATTTAGGGGCTGTTGACATTTCATAAATGGCTTGCGTTGTAGGCTAAAATTGAGCAGACAAGGCATGAAACGAAGAGAATAGCGAGACTATTTTCGAGTGTCATAACGTAGGCTGAGATAATTTTAGCCACAACCCTTCGGGACTTGTGTGTTTTTTGCCGCTACGTCGTTACGAACTACTCATTTAGAATGACTAAATTTCGTACTTTGTGCCTAGTATTGCCTATAAAATACACGTAGTCGCAAACATAGACGAATTGTTAACAACCCCTGTTTAACTATATAGCATAAGTAAAAACTTAACATAAATAGTTGTTCAATTAAAAATAATCAAAGCATTTTACTTTTTAGCCCGATGTTCTGCTTTTGGTGCAGCAATAGTACGCTGACCAGTCCATACTGCAATAAAGTCTGTTTCATTTAAATTATAGAGTTCTAAAAGTGCTAAAATAGCCCCTCCAAAAATCATTGAACCTTCTGAATTAGATTGAGATTCAAATATTTTTCCATTTAAATTGTGCAGGATATCTTGTATTTCAAAAATACGATCTCGACCATTACTGTCGTTAGGATACATTGGCGTATTGAGAATAATCGTAGCAAGGCTTTTTTCAGCTTCAGTTAAATCTAAGCTTTGAATCTTTTGCTCTATATCTGAACTAAATATGACGTCATCAGTTAAAAAACTATGCAGTAATTTTTGCGTGAGCTTAGGCAAGGTTTTTTCTACAAATGGACGGAATGAAGCAGGGAAGATCACATTGCGTGAAATACCTTTAAACATCGGCGCGATTTCTTCGACTTTATAGCCTGCAACACCACAACCCACCGACGTAATAAAATATTTCATCTTCGGGTGATTTTTTGTATAAATTTTAAAATCATCAATATAGTGTTGAATTTGCGAAAGTGGCATTTGTTGTAAATGTTCATTCATGGTCGGTATAGCAAAACTTTGTCCTGCCCAGCCACGTCCAACACCTTTGGTTGCGCCAAAATGTAAATGTGCTGTTTTTGCCGCACCGCCTTGATGAGTACCCGCCATATTACTACCAAAAACAAACACAGTATCTTCTGGCAAAGTTTTGATTATGCTTTCATCATGATAGTGATATGTCATGTTTTTCAATCTTTTAATTGGCTTGTTTCCATGTTGCTATTGAAATAAAAAAGGGTCAAGGTATTTGTTGAATATTGTGTAAAAAGCCCCATCTAGAATAGGTGTCAATGTATGGGTTTAATTGGTTTCTGTTAAACTACTGTGGCTTCTTCCCGATTGGTTAAAGAGTGAATTATTGTGAGTGAACATCAACCTTTTGAACTTGTTACAAATTATCAACCTGCTGGGGATCAACCACAGGCAATAGCAAAATTAGTCGAAGGCATAAATAAAGGTTTTCACGACCAACTTCTACTCGGTGTAACGGGTTCAGGGAAAACCTATACCATGGCAAATGTGATTGCACAAACGCAACGTCCAACTATTGTCATGGCACATAACAAGACTCTCGCTGCACAATTATATGGTGAATTTAAAGCATTTTTTCCAAACAATGCAGTTGAATACTTCGTTAGTTATTATGACTATTATCAACCTGAAGCTTATGTACCATCTTCGGATACTTTTATTGAAAAAGATTCAGCAATCAATGATCATATTGACCAAATGCGTCTCTCTGCTACACGTGCTTTATTAGAACGCCGTGATGCCATTATTGTCGCTTCAGTATCCGCAATCTATGGTTTAGGTGATCCCAATGCTTATATGAGTATGTTATTGCATATTGTACAAGGGGACAGAATTAGTCGTGATGACATTATTCGCAGACTTGTTGAAATGCAATATACCCGTAATGAGCTGGAATTTTTACGCGGTACCTATCGTATTCGTGGCGAAATTATCGATATTTTCCCTGCTGAATCGGACCAACATGCAGTTCGGGTTGAGTTGTTTGATGATGAAGTCGATTCAATTCGATGGTTTGATCCAATTACTGGGAAAATGGTCCGTAAAGCACCGCGTATAACAATCTACCCAAAAAGCCATTATGTAACGCCAAAAGACAATTTGCAGCGTGCAATTGGAACGATTCGTGATGAATTGGCTGATCGTTTAGTGTTCTTTAAAGAACATGAAAAACTCCTTGAAGCACAGCGGATCGAACAACGGACCCGTTATGATTTAGAAATGATGCAACAATTGGGTTATACCAATGGCATTGAAAACTACTCAAGGCATTTATCTGGTCGCCCAGCGGGTGAAGCACCTCCGACATTATTTGACTATATCCCTGATGATGCGTTACTGATTATTGATGAATCGCATGTGACAGTTCCACAAATTGGGGCAATGTATAAAGGTGACCGTTCACGTAAAGAAAACTTGGTCAATTATGGTTTCCGTTTACCTAGTGCATTGGATAACCGTCCGATGAAATTTGAGGAATGGGAGCGTATTGTTCCAACCACTATTTATGTCAGTGCAACACCTGCGAAATACGAACTGGAAAAATCTGAACAAGTTGCAGAGCAGGTGGTACGTCCAACAGGATTGGTCGATCCAGAAATTGAAATACGTCCTGTATTGACTCAAGTGGATGATGTGCTTTCAGAAATTAATATCCGTAAAGAACTCGATGAACGTGTTTTAGTCACCACTTTAACCAAGCGGATGGCAGAGGACTTAACTTCATATTTAAAAGAATATGGGGTTAAGGTGGCTTATTTACATTCAGATATTGATACCGTTGAGCGTGTCAAAATTATTCACGAACTGCGGACAGGAGTACATGATGTTCTGGTCGGGATTAACTTGTTGCGTGAAGGTCTGGATATGCCAGAAGTATCGTTGGTTGCCATTCTTGATGCAGATAAAGAAGGTTTTCTTCGTTCTGAACGGTCGTTAATCCAAACCATCGGTCGTGCCGCTCGTCATTTAAAAGGTAAGGCGATTCTATATGCTGACCGTATAACTGATTCGATGCAGAAAGCCATAGATGAAACTGATCGTCGTCGGGCCAAACAAATTCAATTTAATGAAGAGCATGGCATTATTCCACGCAGTGCTGTACGTCAAGCAATTAAAGAAATTGATACTGGTGAAGTGATCAGCGATGATCAAATTGAAGCAGGTATTAGTGACCAGCATCAGGCTTTAACTGCGGATGAGCGTCATATTTTATCTGATCCAAAACTCTTTACGAAACACATTAGCAAGCTTGAAAAAGAAATGCTAAAAGCGTCTAAAGAACTGCAATTTGAACAAGCTGCGCGATTACGTGACGAAATTGTGCGTTTAAAAACCAGAATGTTAAAGTAATTGTCTCATTGTGAAATGATTTCACTTTTGTGCTTGCTGTAGCTTTAGCTCGAACAAGGATACATAAAGCTACAGTCTAAGTTTAAATTTCTGATTATTTTATAATAAATAGTAAAAAGTAATGCTGAGGGTATAAGGTGCAATTATTTAAAATATTACCCAATTCTTATGACTTTAAAAAATTAATAATCGTATTTGGGATGGTTTTTTCGAGCTTTTTTTATCCAAAAGTCTATGCGGAAAACTCGACTTTAGCTGCGATTCCAAAATTGGAATTGGGTCAATATTTAGGGCTATGGTATGAAATTGCCCGCAAGCCAATGTATTTTCAAAAAGATTGTAAGTCGGATGTGACTGCACGATATACCGTGAATGAATATGGCAATGTTGCAGTTGATAATAGATGTGTAGATCAAAATGGACAAGAATTACGTTCATTGGGTGAAGCATTTATCAGTAATGAGCCGTTTAATTCAAAATTTAAAGTAAGTTTTATTCCCGAAGCGATTCGTTGGATGCCGGTGGGACGTGGTGATTATTGGGTGTTAAAAATTGATTCAAACTATCAAATGGCTTTGGTGGGAGAACCGAAGCGAAAATATTTGTGGTTGCTGTCTAGAGACCCTCATCCAGATGAAGCAAAAGTAACTGAATTTCTTCGTTATGCCCAGACTGTTGGTTTTAACTTAAAAGATCTGATTCGAACCAAGCAGAACGCGCAAGAATAATCAGAAATTTAAGCCGATATATTTTGAATATTTCGATATTTGCAACTCTTGAGTTTGGAAAAATAATTGAATATTCAAATTAATTTTGGGTGAAGATGTTTATAATGCCTAAGAATTTATTTGAAAATCACCGTGAGGCGACAGATGTTTAAGGGCGTCGTATTGTCTGTATTGGCATCTGTAACATTTGGGGTCTTATACTTTTATACCAAATTGCTGGGCGATCTAGATAGTCAACAAACCTTTGGTTGGCGGATTATCGCCACTTTACCGTTCCTGACCTTATTTATGTTATTGAGCGGTGATTTTGTCCATGTTAAAACCATTTATCATCGAATGGTCAAACAACCTGCTTTATTACTTTTATTGATCATCACTTCTATTTTGACCTGTTTCCAACTTTGGCTTTTCCTTTGGGGGCCGATGAATGGACGCGGCTTACAAGTATCGCTTGGGTATTTTCTTTTACCCTTGGTTCTAGTCCTTGCAGGTAGCATTTTTTATAAAGAGAAATTATCTAAATTCCAGATGGTTGCCGTTGCTTTTGCGGTGCTTGGAGTAGGGCACGAATTATGGCGTTTGGGCACTATTGCATGGGAAACCCTCAGTGTTGCATTGGGCTATTCGCTTTATTTTCTGGTTCGAAAAACTATTAAAACCGATAATTTAGGTGGCTTTTGGTGGGATATTTTAATTTGTATTCCCATCGCAATTTATTTCACTCAAACAGGATTAGATGCTTATAGCCAATTTGCTGATGCACCGGTTTTAATATTTGTGGTTGCAGGACTTGGGATACTGAGTGCGATTGGTTTAGGTAGCTATATTTTGGCGAGTCGCCATCTACCGATGGTCTTGTTTGGATTGTTAAGTTATTTAGAACCTGTCTTGTTGGCCTTAGCATCCTTGGCGCTGGGTGAGTCTATTTCAGCAGATGAATGGTTTACCTATATTCCAATTTGGTGTGCTGTGGGGGTTTTGGTATTGGAAGGGATTTGGCATCTCTATCAACAAAACAATAAACGGAAAAACTTAGCCTTGAATATCGAAAAATTAGACGAAAGAATAGGTTAATCAAGAAAAAATAAATTGATAATTGTTGGACTATAATTTTTAAAAGTGTTAAATTTATCTCATTAATCTATGTTTTAATTTGGTTTTTGAGTAAAAAAACGCTGAATATATTATGAACACAACAATAATTCCCTATCAAACACGGGCAACCTTATTGCAATTAGAGCCGAGTACCGATTTAAACTGGGAACAGGTTTTGTGTGATGTTTTTGACGAAGCCAATATCGAAATACGCGAAGAGATTGAGCGTCAAATTTTAAGACCGAAAGAAATTCAATGGAACAAAGGCAATAACAGCTTTGAATTTAAAATCACAAATTCATTAGAAAATTTAAAATATACCTTTGAAAATGAGCGAATGCGTTCCATTGCAACCAAACTGAGCAACTCAATCAATTGGTTAAAAAATATTACAGATAGTATTCAGATTGCAGACTATTTAGAAAATGCGTTGTATCAAATTGATTTGATTTCGGTGGATGATCATCTAAATTTGCAGCGAGAAAAATTACTGATTCGCCGTGTTTTTTTACAAGATGTGGCGAAATTGATCCGTACATTAAATATTGAAGCGCCAGCAGGTATCCGCAACTTAACTTCTGATCAAATTAAATGTTTTATTATTGAAGTGTTTATTAAACAACAATTATTGGGTTATTGGTTTAAGCCCTTATTGACCAAATCATCTGAATTAATGAAACGTCCTTTTTTTAAGTATTTTATTTTAAGAGAACAACGGATTCGTAAGTTTGAGATTGTTAAAACCTCTGAATTTATCTATTTAATTGCACCAATTGAAAATTTTGAACAGAATCCTTATTCAATTCGACGCTTTTTGTTTGAAGAAAATATTGAATATAAAAATCAGGTCTATGTAACGGGTTTGGTTCTCGATACGGATCAAATGAGTGAAAGTGAATATCGAGATAGCACGGATCTTTTGATTCAGAAAATGGTCACAATTCAGCATCAAGTCCATAGAGATGTGATTGAAATTGTGCAAGAATTTGAAGAATTCACAGAAAACAAGCTCTTGCCATTTTTGATGGAACCCCTTGGAATGGTGGGGAAAAATAGTGATACGGTTGCACAAAACCATATCAAAACCATTGAACAGTTGCTCACGGCCAATATATTGATGCCTTTAAGAAATGCGGTTAAAAGCGATTTATCACATATTGAAGAATTTGAATATTTGTTTATGAGTGTGCATCGAATATTTTCTGAAATTTTATCGCATTATCGTGACTTTAAAGAACAACCCGCATTATTTTTTAATTCTCATGTACAACTGTTTGAATATCGTCTGCTGGCTTATTTAAAGCTATTGGAAAAGCGTAAAGATGAAATTTTTATTCCAATGAGTCCGCGAGAGTGGCAAGTCATGCATGAACGCTCTCAACAACCGATTAGAAAACTTCAAGAAATTATCGCTGAGCAAGTGAAAGATTATAGGGCTTTAGACAGCTATGTTAAGCAATTAAAGAATGAACAGCATGAAGTAGAAGGCTCACTGTTAAAAAAAATGATCAAAGGTGGGAAAGTTGAAAAGGATATTGTTCAAGCAAACCATGCCGCAATGTTGATAAAAAAACAAACCTATTTAGAGGTATTAACTGTCCCTAAAGGTTTAGCAAAGTATAGTGTATTCATCGAGTTTGAAAGCCTGACTTCAATGAGTGAATTGGAGCGCCATTACGCATTTCCTTCAGGGGACAATGGCATTATTCGCTTTCCTTATTTAATGAAGCTGCCTGAAAATTTAGCTGATTTTGATTTAGAAGAATTTAATGCTTCAATTAATGATGATTAAAGCGCGTGTTAGGGGCTGAGTAGAAAGCTCAGACTAAGCGCGATAATAGGATGTTTAACGAAGCTACATCAGCTTTATTTTTTCTTTTGTCTGGTTTTTTCTTTATTGTTATCTAGTTTATTTTCCTCTTACTTTGCTAAAGTCAATATCAATACTAAAAATCTACATAGATGTAAAAAATCGAAATGGCTAAAATATTGTTTAGAGATCAAGGCATAATTTAAAATAAAATACCCAGTATGACAAAATATTATAAAAATGTATCACGATTTGATTTCAACTAAATGAGAATTACATTACAATTATGGGGTTTAAAAATCCATGTCTAGATATACATAAATAGAGGACGTATCTGTGAGCAAAGACACTATCATCGCCCTACATGCAGAGCACCAAGGTCGCTGGAAAAACCGTGAAGAAATCGCGGAACGTATGATTGCATTAATCGGTCAATTATACCGTGAAAAAAACATTGTGACTTCTGTGTACGGTCGTTCTTTAGTGAACCGTTCAGTAATTCAAATTCTTAAAGCACACCGTCGTACACGTATGATGGATGTTGAGCTTTCTGTTGTACATACTTTCCCTATTTTAGAAGCTTTAGCGAAATTAGATAATATCGGTTCTGCTGAAGTTGATTTAGGTAAACTTGCAGTTGAATATAAAGAAAAGGGTGGCGATATTGATGCATTTGTTGCTCAAGCTGTTCAATCTTTAGAAGGTCGTCCTGCGCAAGTTGAGCCTAAAGATGTTGTACTTTATGGTTTTGGTCGTATTGGCCGTATTTTAGCGCGTTTAATCATTAGCCAATCAGGTCTTGGTCGTGGTTTAAGCCTTAAAGCGATTGTTGTACGTAAATCATCTGATGGTGATTTAGAAAAACGTGCTTCATTGTTACGTCGTGACTCAATTCATGGTCCATTTGCAGGAACAATTTCTGTTGATGAACAAAATGAAGCAATCATTGCAAATGGTAACTTTATCAAAGTGATCTATGCGTCTAGTCCTGCTGAAGTTGATTACACAGCTTATGGTATCGACAATGCACTAGTGATTGATAACACGGGTAAATGGCGTGATATCGATGGTTTATCTCAACACCTTAAATGCCCTGGCGTAAGTCGTGTTGTGCTTACAGCGCCTGGTAAAGGTGATATGAAGAATGTCGTGTTTGGTGTTAACCAAGCAGACATCATTGATTCAGACAAAATCATTTCTGCTGCAAGCTGTACAACTAACGCGATCACACCAGTTTTAAAAGTGTTAGAAGACAAATACAAAGTGATTAATGGTCATGTGGAAACTGTTCACTCATTTACAAATGACCAGAACTTGATTGATAACTACCACAAAGCGGATCGCCGTGGTCGTGCTGCAACTCTGAATATGGTTATTACAGAAACAGGTGCTGCAAAAGCTGTTGCGAAAGCATTACCTCAGTTACAAGGTAAATTAACAGGTAATTCAGTACGTGTTCCAACACCAAACGTTTCACTTGCTATTCTTAACTTAACACTTGAGAAAGAAGTAGATCGTGAAGAAGTGAACGAATATATTCGTCAAATCTCGATCAACTCTAACCTTCAAGGTCAAATTGGCTATACCAACTCTACAGAAGTTGTATCGTCTGACTTTATTGGTTCGCGTACAGCGGGTGTATTTGATGCACAAGCAACAATTACTTCTGGTAACCGTTTAACAGCTTACGTTTGGTACGATAACGAAGTTGGTTATAGCTGCCAAGTATTACGTATTGCTGAACAAGTATGTGGCGTAAGCTATCCAAAAGTACCGGCTGAAACAAATGCATAATTTGTAAGAGTTGTCGAAAAGGAGCTTCAAATGAAGCTCCTTTTTTATATTCAAAATTGATGATATATGGTTAAATTCAAATGAAAATTACCATTTGTCTCAACAATTTGACTATAAACATTTGATTAAGAAATTAGAGAAAATAAAATGAAAACAAAAATCTTATGCATCATGATGTTATTTACTTGTTTTGCTACACATGCCAAATCCTTAGAATTACGTCCTTTATTAAAAGATCGTTTTGAACAAAACTGTGCAATTCGGCAGCAATATGATTTTCATAATGAAAATACAGAACTGATTGCACCACTTGAACATTATACGATTGATGTAAAATATGTGGATAAACAGGTATATGACTCAACCGCTTATAAATTAAAAAATGTCACTTATGCTGGCATTCCTATTCGCAAAATAGAATTTAGTTTTGGTCGTCCAGCGCAACAATACAATGAATATTTATATTTTGATTTGAGTGCTACAGCAGCAAAGCAGCGATTTAAAACTCTAAAATTCAATCAAAATCATGAAAAAGGCGATGTGAGTGTTGAGTATAAAAATAATACAGCAATTGTGCAGTGCTATTGGTTAGCTGATTTTCCGAAATAATCCGTAGGTTAGATATCAATTGTTTATTAATTAAACAAAATTCTTCGACTTTTATACATAAAAACGCATATTAATTCACATAAGTATTTAAAATGAAAAATAATTAAGGATAAAAATTAAGGACAGGATTTTGCAGTTGAAGCAAGTTATGGCAGGAGTTGCCTTTATTCTTATTGCTACAGTGTGTGGTGTATTGATTGCAATCTGGGTATTTAAACATTTTAATATTTATATTCCACTTGAAAATCAAGCTGTACGTATCGATTTAAAAGAGCCTTTACAAGCCAAAGTACAAATTCATGACGCATTAGATGTGGATGTCAAAGGAAAAGTGAAAGCTGAAATTCCTATTCATGAAAAGCTAAACTTACCGATTACACAAACCTTAACCCCACATGTGTATTTTGATAATGAAGTCCCAATTCAAACCACAATTCCTGTGAGTGAAGTGATCAAAATCAATCAGGATATGCCGATTGATACCAAGGTTAAAGTCACTGTTTTAGGCAAAGATATTACTTTACCGTTAAAAGGGAACATCCCGATTCATATGGATGTGCCGATTAATTTACAAGTGCCACTCAACCAAAATATTCATTTAAAGTTTGATGCGCCTGTAAAGGTTTTACTTAAAGAAAATTTACATGTGCCACTTGATGCGACATTAAAAACCAATATTCCAATTCAAGGCCACCTCAATGTTCCTATTAAATCAGCACTTCAAGCAACAGTAGATGTTCAAAATACATTACCGGTAAAAATTGAAAAAGGGCAGCTTAAAATTCCGCTCAATAGTTTAAGGCTATCACGTCGCGATCATCCGCCAGTAGAACCACAACAACCACAGTCCGAAGCTTTAAAATAGGGTGGTATGGAAATGTGGATCTTTAAATCTATACGAAATTTGTTGTTCACTTTTATCAGCGTCGTGTTGCTCATTGCACTGTGCGTTTGGTTATATTTGAATATTCATGCCTCAATGCAGGTTTCTGCACAAAGCGCACAAATTCAATTGTCGGAATCTTTACCGACAAAAATCCATGTGGGGAATTATTTACAAACACATGCACAAGGCGCTTTAGATACTGAGTTGACGATTGACCGTGAGTTGGCTTTACCTTTGAAAGGCAAATATTTGGCTAATTTAAGTTTTGTTGTGACAACGCCGATTGAGGTTGAGCTTGATTATGAGACTGATATTCAGATTGAAACGCTAATGCCATTAGAAACAACTACCGACTTGGTTTATCAAAATAAACTGTTGCCTCAATTTCCTTTAAAAGTGGATATTCCGATTAAACTTTCGGTGCCATTTAAGTTAAAACGACGATATCAAGTCCCGATCAAGATTATGTTTGATGGACCCGTTTATTTAGAATTTGATGAAGTGATTCATTTATATGTTAAGCATAAACTTAGACCAATACTGAATATTAATGATCCAATGACGATGAAAAAAATTGCGGTGTTCCGTGCAACCATGTACAACACAGAAAGGCAGTCCCTCGCAGATCTAGAGATGAATATCGATTTCCCTATCAAAAATATTCATCCTTAATTACTCAGTATAGCATGGGCTTAAATTTTGTATTTAAGCCCATGCTCATCTTTAAAATACCTAAAATAAAGCTTTAACCTGATCCTGAATATGCGTTGTTTTACGACCAATCAAATGTTCCAAGTCTTTACTTTCACTATACATTGCACCATTTACAGTCTGTACATCTGCATCAACAATAACCGTTACAAGTGCTTGGGGTAATCCTGCTGTGAGAAGCGCCTGAGTATAATCTTCTGGGCTGATATCTTGATACTGTACAGTTTTACCTGATGCCAAAGCGATATAAGAGGCTAAATCTGCAAGGGTAAAATGATTTGAACCTGCAAGCTCATAGGTTTTATTTTCATGTCCTGAGGAAGCAAGGACTTTGGCTGCAGCTTCAGCATAATCTAAACGAGAAGCTGAACTGATTTTTCCATTTTGAGCACTGCCGTAAAGCGTTCCTGTTTCCGCAGTATGCTTAACGTTACCAAGATAATTTTCGCTATACCAATTGTTGCGTAAAAACGTATATTTCAAACCACTTTGCAGAATAAGTTCTTCTGTTTCACGATGTTCTTGCGCTAAACCGAGTGGGTTATCTGTTGCATTGAGTAAGCTGGTATAGGCAATGTGTTCAACTTTGGCTGCGACTGCGGCATCTATAACTGCTTTATGTTGTGGGGTACGACGACCAATTTCATTGGCTGAAATTAAAAGTAATTTATCTACATTGTGTAAAGCAGGTATTAATGTTTCAGGTTGATCATAGTTAAATAGGCGAAGTTCAATCCCTTGTTGTTTGAGCGACTGTGCTTTATCTATATTTCGAACCAGCGCCACAATATTTTCAGCAGCAGTATGTTGAAGTAAGGCTTGGATCACCAATTGTCCAAGTTGACCCGTTGCACCTGTAATTGCGATTTTCATAAATTCACCTTTAAATATGATTTAAATTGGATGTTTTTTAAACTTGATGTTATTATCATAATCATTAAACTTACTATATGTAAGTACGTACCTAAAAGTAAGCTAATTACTGTGTAGAGAGAATTTATGAGCATCTATGCTTCAAGTGATTTAATTGGTCAAGTTTTATCCAGTCAGTGCCCATCTAGAGAAATATTGGAGCATTTAACCAGCAAATGGTCTGTATTGGTTTTACGTTGTTTAAATGATGGTGTACAACGTTTTAGTGAACTGCGCAATCGAATTGAGGGGATCAGCGAAAAAATGCTGGCACAGACATTAAAAGTGCTTGAGCAAGATGGCTTTATATTGAGAACGGTTTACCCTGAAGTACCACCGAAAGTAGAGTATCAATTGACGATTTTAGGTGCACAAGCGGCTGAAAAATTAAACTATTTGATTGGTTGGATCGAGCGCAGTTTGCCCGATATCTTAGAGAATAAACAAAGATTGCAAAAGTAAAACTCAGTGGATTCTATACTCACCAAGAACTTGATCGCTGAGTGAGTATATTGAGAGGAAAGTCCGTATTATTGAGGATGATTCCCTTTTGTCGCAGCTTTTAAAGAGACTAGTCCTGTCATGATTGCACCAATGGTGGCTAAGAACATATCCTTATGTGCATCCCATATATCACCTTGTTGCCCATTGTAGTTTTCAGCTTCTTCTGGAGATAGGCCAATGGCAATCCACCATTCAATCCATTCATAAAATAAACTGGTTGCCATAACAAATTGAATGACCAATAAAAATAAGGTTTTAGGCTTTAAGCTTGGTAACCAGACTTGGAAAATTCGGTAGAAAAATGGGTAAAGGAATAAACCATAGAACAAGTGTACAAAGCGGTCAAACATGTTACGTGTCCAACCCATTGCTTGATTGAGATCAAAATGTAAGTATTTGATTGACCAATCATTATAAGGCACATAAGAATAAAGATAATGTGCTGCAATGACATGAATCACCAAGAAGAGGATATACAATAAAAATGATGAAAATGTCAGCCCTATTTTCTTTAGACAGAAAAACAGGGTAATCAGCATGAGCAAGGTGCCAATCTGATGCAGCATGTAGGATGGATATTCTAAAGGATTGATACTGGCAAGAATGATTGCGATTGCAAGAATAGCAAGAACAAGCCAATGTTTTTTTGTTAAGGCATGATAAATCATTATGGTATTTTCTAAAAATTATTACTGCGCATTGTAATCAAAAAGCAAAAAAATGCGAAGCATTGGCTTCGCATTTTCAGGTCTTTTAGAAGATTAAAAGCTTAGATTTTAGCAATCAAATCTTTAATTTGTTTGGCTTGATCCGCAGCATTACCCGTGTAAGTCGCAGGGCTCATTTCAGCCAAACGTGCACGATCAGCAGCAGGTACGGCTTCAAGTTCAGTGCCATTGACAAAATCAACCATCATGTCACGTGTCATCGCTTGACCGCGAGTCAATGCTTTTAATTTTTCATATGGTTTTTCAACTGCATAACGGCGCATTACAGTTTGGATTGGTTCAGCCAATACTTCTTGAGCATGATCAAGGTCTTCAAGAATACGTGCTGCATTAAGCTCAAGTTTACCAATACCTTTTGAACATGCTTCAAAAGCAATTAAACTTTGTGCCAAGCCAACACCCATGTTACGTAATACAGTCGAGTCGGTAAGATCACGCTGCCAACGAGAAATTGGTAATTTTTCGCCTAAGTGGGCTAATACTGCATTGGCAATGCCCAAGTTACCTTCAGAGTTTTCAAAATCAATTGGATTGACTTTGTGAGGCATTGTAGAAGAACCTACTTCACCTTCTTTTAGACGTTGTTTAAAGAAGCCTAAAGAGATATAGCCCCAAACGTCACGGTTAAAGTCGATTAAAATTGTGTTAAAACGACGTAAAGCATCGAACAATTCAGCGATGTAATCGTGTGGTTCGATTTGAGTTGTATAAGGGTTGAAGGTTAAACCGAGTGATTCAACAAATGCTTGTGAGTGAGCAGGCCAGTTAATTTCTGGATAAGCAGAGTAGTGCGCGTTGTAGTTACCTACCGCACCATTAATTTTGCCCAATAATTCAACTTGTTTAAATTGTTTGATTTGACGCGCTAAACGATATGCAACGTTGGCCATTTCTTTACCCAAAGTGGTTGGGCTCGCAGTTTGACCATGGGTACGTGATAGCATTGGTTGTTCTGCATGTGTTTCAGCTAAAGCCACAATAGAATCAACAATTTGTTGCATAGCAACAACTAACACTTCGCGACCATTTTTCAACATCAAAGCGTGAGAAAGGTTGTTGATGTCTTCTGAAGTACAAGCAAAGTGAATAAATTCGCCTGCATTTTTAAGCTCATCAATATGTGCAATTTTTTCTTTTAAGAAATATTCAACCGCTTTTACATCATGGTTAGTGGTGCGTTCAATTTCTTTAATACGGTTAGCATCATCTTCCGAAAATTGAGTAACAATGGCATCTAAAGCTGTATTGGTTGCAGTAGAAAAAGCTGGAACTTCTGTGATTTCAGGACGATTTGCAAGCGCTTGTAACCATCGCACTTCAACAGTCACACGAGCATGGATTAAACCAAACTCAGAGAGGTAAGGGCGTAATGCATCACATTTGCTTGCATAGCGTCCGTCTAGTGGAGAAAGTGCGGTTAAAGCGTTCATAAAGATTCCTTAAATTTTGGAATTAGAGCGAATGGCGTAACTCGAACAGTATCAAATTAAACAACCTGATATTGTAATCGAGCAAGATCTTGAATATCTTGAAGAAGTTTACGTTTGCTAAAGATCATATTCCATGAACTACCACCTAATTGACGCCATAGGTGAGCCATTTGTAAGCCTGTGAATAAACTGGCACGGATACGATTGGTATGTGCAGAGTCTTTAAAGGCTTCTGCATTACCACGGACTAGAATTCGAGGGTTAATTTGACCAGCAGTGTCGACATAGGTTTGTGCTAAATTGGCAATGATACTTGGATGTAAATAGTTATTATCAAAAAAAGACAGCTGTTTTAATATTTTTTGTTGAGATTGTTCAATAATTTCAACAAACTTTGGATTGCTATAAACTTTTTTTTCCAAGGCCAATAATGACATGGCATAAGTCATTGGCAGTTTTGCATTGGCAATTTTAGGAATTCTAGATTTCGGTGATGTCGAGAAAGGTTGCGTAATACTACTTTCTAAAGCTTTTAAACCTAAGGAGATGTCTGCCAATTGATTGAAGAAGTCTAAAGTTTGACCAGACGAATTGGCAGTGGCGCGAATATTGAGACTGGCTTTGATAAGCTGTTCAAAATAGAAATTACCGCTTTCACCAATACTTTGACGTCCGGACATTGCAGTCATATGGGTTAGCTGTGTTGCTTGAAACACAGCTGCTAACGCCAAAGCTCGGTTTTGGCGTTGATTCAAAGTTTGAGGCTGTTGAAAGGGCAACTCAACCATGCCTAAATTCCTTTAAATAATTTTTAATCATTACTCAATAAAATCTGGTTTTGGTGCATTGGTATGATGAATCACACCTCCACCTAAACAGACTTCATCGACATAGAAAACAACACTTTGTCCCGGCGTTACGGCACGCTGTGCTTCATCAAATTCGACACGAACACCATTTGGCGTGTTTGCATCTTTATAAATTGTACATGCTTGATCAGGCTGACGGTAACGAGTTTTTGCCGTGCATCGGAAACCTGTGTCTGGAATCGCTTGTTCACCTGCAACCCAGTCAATTGTTTCAGACCATAAAATGGTACTCTGCATCAGTGGATGTTCATGACCTTGTCCAACCACAAGACGATTACCTTCGATGTCTTTATGTAGAACAAACCAAGCACCTTCTTCTGCGCCTTTGAGTCCACCTAAACCAATACCACCACGCTGACCGAGCGTATAGTACATTAAGCCGTGATGATCACCAACCTCTTTTCCTGTATCTAAGACAATTTTCCCAGGTTGAGCCGGTAAATATTGTTTTAAGAAGTCATTAAAACGGCGTTCACCAATAAAGCAAATCCCCGTTGAATCTTTTTTCTTGGCAGTAGCCAAACCAAGCTCTTCAGCAATTTTACGTACTTGTGGTTTTTCAATCTCACCAACAGGGAACAAGGTCTTATTGATTTCACGACCATGAACCGCGTGAAGAAAATAAGTTTGATCTTTGTTGTTGTCTACACCACGTAATAAAGGCGCATATTGATCGCCTTTTGAATTGGTGGTTGTTTCGCCACGACGACAATAATGTCCAGTTGCAATAAAATCAGCGCCTAAATTGACAGCATGATCTAAGAACGCACGGAATTTAATTTCTTTATTACACAGAATATCTGGGTTTGGCGTACGCCCAGCGGCATATTCTGCTAAGAAATGTTCAAAAACGCGATCCCAATATTCCATTGCAAAATTTGCAGTATGGAGTTTGATCCCAATTTTGTCACACACAGCTTGTGCGTCAGCAAGGTCATCCATTGCGGTACAATATTCCGTGCCATCATCTTCTTCCCAGTTTTTCATGAAAAGCCCTTCAACTTGATATCCTTGTTGAAGTAAAAGTGCAGCAGAAACAGATGAATCTACACCACCCGACATACCGACGATGACACGTTGTTGCATAGGATTAGGCATCCAAATTTGAAATTAAAGGAGAGTTTTGGTGCTCATAGATGAGCGAAAGCGGGTATTTTTGCCCAGAAAGTGCGTCTTGTACAGCTTTAATGACCAAAGGGCTTCTTGCGCGAGCAGATTCAAGTAGTTCTTCAAGTGTCATCCATTGTGGACCAATGATATCTGTATCAAGTTGCGCGTCTGGAAAGTATTCAGTTACATGGGCTAAAAAGCAAAATCTAAAATAGGTACGGTCTGGAAACATGGGTGGGGTATAGGTATAGATCCCCAGTAATGAATTGATTTCTACTGCATATCCTGTCTCTTCCATGGTTTCACGTAACGCAGCTTGAATAATGGTTTCATCAGATTCAACATGCCCAGCGGGTTGATTGAACACAGTATGGCTTACACCTTCAGTATATTCTTCTACAAAAAGAAATTTTCCATCTTTTTCTACAACTGTCGCAACAGTAACGTGGGGTGTCCAAGCGGTCATGACCAGCACCAAGGGAGATAAAGTATTATTCTACAAAATTTAGCGCGTGGTGGCTATGTTCATAAGGGTTTTCTTTGATCACCCTAAAAGGATTTATATCTATAGGCTGTTTAAAAATACCTCATGGTCGAGTTTTGTTTATTTTTTTTAAATTTTTATTTGCTTATTTTATAAAGGAAAGATTTATCTCATGGTTTTTTGGGTGATACTTCATGTAAAAAGTTTAATAAAAATATTCTTATATCTTGATATCTAAATACAATTAAATGTGACATCAATTTATGAAGTAATTTTTTTTATTATTTTAATTCTTATCAGTAATGACCAATAGATAGAGGTAGCAACTCATAAGTAAATATTTCAAAGTTATTGGTTTTATGGTGAATGGCATTTAATTTATTTTTGTACAATAAATACCCGAATAAGGCATTTACTATGATTGAAACATATGATAAAAAATACGTATCTATAAAATTTTATTAAACTTAACAATTATTTATTTTTCCTTTTAATAGTGTGTTTATTCAATTTGGTTTTATTGGATGCTTCGTTGAATAGGTATGGTTATCCAAAATAAATTAGTTCATGGATCTATCGTTTAAAGATGTGTAATCACAAATAGAATGGAAATAAACTTTTTTGATAAATATAGTTTAAGCATATTTTATTGGAAATATATGCTTATATTGAATCAAAAATAAGTCTAACTTTAGTAATTTTATAAGTGAGTATAATCATGAAAAAGGCAATAAAAAAGGTATTGTTTGCAGCAGGGCTTTTGGTTGCGGCTGAGCTGGCGACGGCATGTACACGGGTTGTTTATTTAGGCAATAATGATGTGATGACAGCACGTTCTATGGATTGGAAAAGTGATGTTGGAACAAACTTGTGGATATTGCCCAATAATGTAAAACGCAGTGGTATGGCTGGGCCAAAATCGATTCAATGGACATCTAAATATGGCAGTGTTGTTGCAACAGGTTATGATATTTCAACAACAGATGGTGTGAATGAAAAGGGTTTGGCTGCAAATTTACTTTGGCTGGTTGAGTCTGAATATCCAAATGTTAAAAACAATAAAAAACCGCCATTAAGTATCTCACTTTGGGCGCAGTATGTTTTAGATAACTATGCAACAGTAGATGAAGCAATTCAGGCTTTAGCACAAGAGCCATTTATGATAGTAACAGATCAAGTGCCAGGTGAAAAAAGACTAGCGACTCTGCATTTATCAATTTCAGATGCAACGGGTGACAGTGCTATTATTGAATACATTGGTGGTAAGCAGGTCATCCATCATAATCGACAATATCAAGTGATGACAAACTCTCCAACCTTTGATCAGCAATTGGCGTTAAATACATATTGGAAACAAATTGGCGGAACAACGATGTTACCTGGGACCAATCGAGCTGCAGATCGGTTTGCAAGAGCGTCTTTTTATATTAATGCGATTCCTAAAGATGCGACACCTGAATATTCTTTAGCAAGTGTATTTAGCGTGATACGTAACACATCTGTTCCGTTTGGACTCAATACAGAAGAAGAGCCAAATATCTCCTCTACACGTTGGCGTACAGTGGTAGATCATAAGCGAGGACTTTATTTTTTTGAATCTGCTGTATCACCAAATGTTTTTTGGGTAGACTTAAAAGAGATTGATTTTAAAGATGGTCAAACCAGAAAGCTTGAGTTGGGTGCTGATCAAGCAAAAGTTTATGCAGGTAAGGCTAATTCTTCTTTTAAGGTCGCTCCACCATTTCAATTTTTGGGCATACAATAGGATTTAAAAAAGTATGATAAAGAAATTATTATGTATACCTTTCAGTGTATTACTAATTACTGGGTGTGCTTCAAATCCTAATGACGCTACTTCAAATTTAGGTACGCAGGGATTATTAATTTGTCAGCCAAATGAGCTTTGTCCAATCGTCACCGTAGTGTGGAATGAGACACATAAAGATTTTTTAAAAGTGAAACTTAGCTTAAATAGTGCCTATACAAAATATAATATTGAAAAAGTTGTATTTAGTGATGGCGCAAAAAGTCACTCATTTAATGTGATTGGACCAACTGAAATTGATTTTGCTTTTAAGGCAAATCGCTCTCGCAACAGTGTGCTTATTCCAGTCAATCTTATGGGGGACTTTAAAAGTTCTCAAAATATCTTTATGGAAATACATACAGATCAAGGTGTGATTACTCGATATATCTTAAAAGATAATGTCAAAGCACCAGTATTTGAAGAATTAACCAAATACTACAATGTTTCAAAATAGAAATTTGATCTAAAAAATATAGGCTTCATTCCACTGTGCTTCAGTGGAACGAAGTCGACTTGAACCACTTAATTCAAATAATCAATATGCTTTAAAAGATGTTTATATGTTTGTTATATCCCTAATCATTCGCTTCTAAATATTGATTTGCTACTTTGACATAGTGTCTTGCGGAATAAGGCAAAAATTCCTTTTCTTTATCAGTTAAAGGTCGAACCTTTTGTACTGGGCTTCCCACATAGAGGTAACCACTTTCTAAGCGCTTACGCGGTGGAACCAGTGAGCCTGCACCAATCATGACATCATCTTCAATCACTACATCATCTAGAACAATGGTATTAATTCCCACTAAAACACGGTTGCCAATGGTACAACCATGTAAGGTGACATGATGTCCAATGGTCACATCTTCCCCAATCACTAAAGGTGAGCCATTGGGTTTAGCATCATTTTTATGACTGACATGTAACATGCAATGGTCTTGTACATTAGAATAACGACCAATTTTGATGTGATTGACATCAGCACGAATCACTGCAAAAGGCCAAACAGATACATTCTCCGCCAAAGTAACTTCACCGATCACAACGGAGAGATCGTCAATATAACAAGTTGAATCAATTTTAGGATGATGACCTAAATACGAACGAATATTTTTTTTCATGTTGGCTTCCATGTCAAAAGCAAATTTAACCAGTGTATTTTTACCGAGTATAAATTAAAAAGGCATCCAAATCTGTGATCAGGATGCCTGTGCTTTAGTCTAATAGATTCAATATTAGGTTTAAGCGAATAACTTAGAACAAGTTGCTAAAGAACATTTTGATATGGTCGATTAAGCGAGAGAAGAAGCCTGCTTCTTCTACAGCTTTTAAAGCCACTAATGGTTTTTCAGCAATCACTTTACCATCTAAGGTTGCTGTTAATTTACCAACGACTTGACCTTGTTTTAATGGTGCATTTAAGTTGGGTTGAACAGTGACTTGTGTTTTGATTGCATTGGCTTGACCTTTAGGCATGGTCACATTGAAGTTTTCAGCTAAACCAATTTGTACATCATTTTCTTTACCAAAATAAACTTTTGCTTTAGCAAGGACTTGATTTGCAGGTTGAACGCTGACCGTTTCAAAGTTTGAATAACCCCAAGATAACAATGAGCGTGTTTGGCTCGCACGTTCATTCATAGACGGTGCACCAAAAATCACTGAAATCAAACGCATTGGACCGCGTTTTGAAGATGTGGTTAAGCAATAACCAGCTTCCTCTGTATGACCTGTTTTTAAGCCATCAACACTTGGGTCAGTATAAAGCAAGGCATTACGGTTACCTTGTTTAATCCCGTTGAAGGTAAATTCTTTTTCAGAATAAATAGGATAATATTTTGAACTGTCATGAATGATATGTTTAGCAAGTACCGCCATATCTTTTGCAGTGGAGTAATGACCTTCAGCAGGCATACCTGTTGCATTGATAAAGTGTGTATTGACCATGCCCACACGTTTGGCTTCTTGGTTCATTGCATAGGCAAATGAACCTTCATTACCTGAAATATGTTCAGCCATTGCTTTAGATGCATCATTACCCGACTGGATAATAATGCCTCGTAACATTTCTAAAACTGTTGCAGTACCATTTAACGGCACATACATACAAGATTCAGTACTGCTACCACGACACCATGCAGACTCATTCATGCGAACTTTTTCATTTTCGGTCAGTTCGCCTTTAAGAAGTTTTTGCTCAATGATGTAACTCGTCATCATTTTCGTCATCGAAGCAGGTGCTAATTTTTCATTTTCATTCTTAGATGCAAGAATTTGACCTGTCTCATAGTCCATTAAGACATACGATTTATTATTTAATTCTGGCGGAGTGGTTAAGACGGTTGCTGCATAAGAAAATGAAGGTAAAAGTAATAATGCAGCAATGGCGCTTTTTCGAGTCATTCTAGGTCGTTCCAATCGTTATATGAGCACAAACAGGCTAGCATTTTAGGGCAAAGCAAAGCCGACTTCTATAAGGAAAGTCGGCTTATTTCTTACTTATTGTAACTAATTCAATATTTGTTGAATAAATTGCAGAAATCGTTATGACTGATAGTTACTAATGTCATTACAAATTGCTGTGTTTTCAGTATCACCCGCTTTTTTAGCATCACTTTTTGCTTCTTTTAATGCTCTTTGGAAATCTTTTTGCTTGGCAAGTGATTTTAAGGTTGCTTTAGGATCTTTGTCATTAGGCATATAGTCTTTAAGCAAGTGATCAAAACCTTTATTAAACGCAGTATCTGTTTTAATTAGACTCGGGCAGATATCCGACAATACATAAATTGCAGCCAATTCTTCTTTAGATACTTGTTGCTGTGTGACTTCGATTTTGTCAGATGCGGCAAAAGCATGGGTCATAAACAAACCACTTGCTGAAACAAGGCTTAATGTAAGCATTTTTAAAGTCATACGCATAAATAACCTAATCAATTTTTAATTTGAGAACCTGCATAGATTAAACGTAAAAACTGTGAAAAATATAGAGAAAGTGTATCGATGTTGTAGATTTATTTGAAATTTTCGCAAACTGAACAATGCAAAAGATGTCAAAAAAGGATTTTTTAACATCGCATTGGGGGGAAGGTTTTTTATCTTATGTTAGTGTGGAAGTTCAAGTACATCTGCACATACTGTTTTGTGTTCAGCTTGATCAACTTCTTTGGCACTGATTTGTGCTTCTTTGAGTACAGTTTGGTATTCTGGATCTTGTTGAAGCTGAATCAATGTTGTAGGTTTGGACAAATCCTTTAATAAGGTTTGGGTTAAACTTCCGATTTTAGTTTGAAATGCAGGGTTGTTTCCAATTAACGCTGGGCAAACTTCGGCAAGCACCTGTGTTGCGGCAATATCTTCTTTCGCAATTCGATCAGATTCTTGTGAAGTTAATGTTTCTGAAAATGCAGATTGTGCGCAAAGTGTGATGAGTGCGATAGAAATAGTATGAGTAAGAGAACGTGTAATCATCTTTATAGTCACAAATTAGATTTAAAATTGAGTAAGTAACTATATATAATTGTTCAATAAATTTGAATTAAATTACTCAGTAGTCATTTAATAATTTTTAGTCAGAGAACCTTTTAGTGAATATTTTAGTTGCCAATGATGATGGTGTTTTTGCACCAGGTATTCAAGCTTTAGCAAAAGCATTACGACCTCTAGGTCGAGTTGTTATTGTTGCGCCAGAAAGTGAGCGCAGTGGTTATTCAAGTGCATTAACCCTAGATCGACCACTTCGACCGATTCAAGTTGCACCAGATATGTGGGCAGTAAACGGCACACCTGCTGATTGTGTTTATTTGTCCATGAATGGTTTATTTGATTTTGAGTTTGATTTAGTTGTCAGTGGAATCAATAGTGGTGCGAATTTAGGTGACGATGTCCTTTATTCTGGAACTGTGGGGGCGGCATTTGAAGGGCGTTTGATGAAACAGCCTGCAATCGCAGTTTCATTGGCAGGCAGTAATGTACGTTCCTATGACCACCCTGAAGATTATGCGCAAGCCGCAAACTGGGTTTACAACTTTATTGCCAAAGGATTACCTGAACTGCCTCCACGACATATCTTAAATATCAATATCCCAGATGTCGCAGAAATTTTAGGGGCTCAAATTACGTATCAGGGGCGTCGAATACAATCAAAACCGATGACCAGTCAGGTTGACCCGCGTGGTCGTCAAGTCTATTGGATTGGTTTGGCGGGTGAGGCGGTGACAGATCCCCAAAAAAACGCACAAAACCTGCAATCTGACTTTTTTGCCATTGCCAATGGTTGCGTCAGTATTACCCCAATTCAGATGGATGCAACCAATTACACAATTCTTGAAACACTACAATCACAACTCTCACATAGTCATTTTGATGTATGAGTGTTATAACTTTGTGAAAAAGCACTGTTAAACAGTGAAATACGTGTGTATTTTGCTAATCTTAAGCAAATATTTTTAAATTTTAAGATTGTAGAGAGGGAAATCAATGCTTTTGGCTCGATCAACACTTCCAATTCAAATGCCTAAGCGATGGATGAAAATCATTTTGTCCACAATAGCAATCACCTCTACCATAGTGGTGACTGGGTGTGCATCGAAGCCTCAAATTAATAACCCTACACGTTATGCTGTTGCACCTGACTATTACACAGTTCGTTCTGGTGATACTCTAAGTGCAATCTCTATGCGTTATGGTTTGAGTTATCTCAGTGTTGCTGAAATGAATGATATTGCTGCGCCTTATCGAATTTATGTAGGGCAGTCATTACGTTTGAAAAAAGGTGGGGGTAATGTCACCCGATCTACAACGAAACCGTTGACGAGCAATGAACCACAAATTCAACGCCAAACGATTAAGTTACCAACGCAGCAGCCGACGTCGCCAACTGGCACAACGACGGCTCAGCCAGTAACGCCACCGCCTGTACAAACGACGACGACAGTACAATCAACTCAATTGAGATGGGTAAAACCATCAAATGGATCTGTTATTGCAAATTATAATATTGCGAATAATATTAAAGGAATACGTTTTGGAGGGAATCAAGGTGATCCAATTTTTGCCGCAGCAGATGGACAGGTGGTTTATGCTGCAGATGGATTAAAAGAATATGGTAATCTTGTCTTAGTAAAACATATTGATGGTTACATTACTGCATATGCTCATAACAGCAAAATGTTGGTGAAAAGTGGTCAAACTGTAACAGCAGGACAGAAGATTGCAGAGATGGGATCTTCAGGCGCTAGCAGTACCATGTTGGAGTTTCAGGTACGTTTAGATGGCAAACCGATAAACCCAGCAAATATTTTACCAATAAATTAAATATTTTAATGCAAAGTGTAATTTTCTTCGTATAATACAATGAGTTGTTTTGAACAAAAAAGTGTGAAACAGCTCATAATTTCAGAGGGAAATTTATGTTAGATCAACTTCGGGCAATGGGTGTATTTGCTTGTGTTGTTGAAAAAAGCTCTTTTAGTGGTGCCGCGCGTGACCTTGGCATTACGACTAGTGCGGTTAGTCAGCAAATTAGATCTCTAGAACATGAAATGGAAGTGACACTTCTACATCGTTCTACGCGAAAGCTGAGTTTAACTGAGGCTGGTCAAGCTTTTTTCCACAGTTGTCAAGAAATGCTCGCTGCCGCAGAGCGTGGAAAAATCCGCATTAATGAGTTGCGCGATGATTTAGTTGGGGATTTGCGTATTGCGACAACCCCAGAAATAGGAGCAACACATGTTGTTCCTGCTTTATCGCATTGGATGTCTGCACATAGAGGTTTGATGGTTCATTTTGAAGCAGATAACCAATATATTGACTTGATTCAAGAGCGTATAGATATTGCTATTCGCATGTCTTCAAAAATCGAAGATGCGAATAACTTGAGTTGTATGCCACTTGCACGAGTCGATCAGATCTTAGTTGCATCGCCAAGTTATTTAAATCAAACAGCACCTATTTCACGTCCTGAAGATTTACAGAATCATGATTTGATTCCGATAAATATCATGAAAAATTCTCAACATTTTTCATTTCAGCATGGTGCAACAGGTGAAGTTGTTAATTTAGAAATGAAGCATCGTCTTCAGACAAATAACGTATTTGTTGCAAAATCATTGTGCCAACATGGGCATGGTATTGCACGAATCCTTTATTTAGATGTGCAAAAAGAATTAATGAACGGAACATTGGTTGAAGTGCTTCCAGAGTGGAAATTACCAACTTTCACTTTAAGTGCTGTGACCTTAAAGCGTGAACAGCAGCCGATGAAAATTCATCGTTGTTTGGATGCTTTGAAACAATATTTTAGCCAGTTACCTGGTGGTAGAATTTTCCAAGAAGCTTCATAAAGTCAAAGTTCTAATTCTAATAAGTTCTAATAAAAAAGCCGCTTTAAAGCGGCTTTTCTATATCTGCAATTTTATACGCAATGATGATGAAACAAAAAGAGATTAACAGGTTAATCTCTTAAAGCGTTCATTCGTACTTAGGCAAGGAATTCTTTAATTGCAGGCACTAAGCGTTTTAATAAATCATCTGCTTGTTGATGATTCATATTCAAAGCCGGCAGTAAACGAACCACATTGCCTGAAGTAACGTTAATAATTAAATGGTGCTTATCACGTGCAATGTTTACTAATTCGGCACAGTCTTTAGGTAATTCGATACCAATCATCATACCGAAACCACGCACAATCACATTTTGCTCTACAAGTTGAGCACGGAACTGATCGACCAGATATGCTCCAATTTCAGCAGCATTTGCAACGATGTTTTCTTTTTGGATCAAGTCAATCACTGTGTAGACAACGCGTGAGCCTAAATGCGTACCACTATAAGTAGAGCCGTGATTTCCCGCAGCAAGTACCCCAACACCACGACCTTGTGTCATCACAGCACCAATTGGGAAACCATTTCCTAGGCCTTTTGCTGTGGTTAAAACATCTGGAATAATATTGGTATGTTGATAAGCAAAGTATTTACCGGTACGACCATTACCTGTTTGGACTTCATCTAGCATCATCAACCAATTATGTTGATTACAAATACGACGAATATCTTCAAGGTAGCTAAAGCCTTGAGGTGCGGTATTGACACCGCCTTCACCTTGGATCGGTTCGACCAAAATTGCCACAATGTCAGGATGCTGAATAGCGGCTTCTTCAATGGCTTCTACATCGCCAAAAGGCACACGAATAAAGCCTTCAACCAGTGGCGCAAAGCCTTCTTGAACCTTTTTATTGCCCGTAGCTGAAAGCGTTGCAAGGGTACGACCATGGAATGATTGATCCGCAACAATGATTTTGGGATTAGAAACACCCTGTAAGTGACCAAATTTACGTGCAATTTTAATTGCACCTTCATTTGATTCTGCACCACTGTTTGAGAAAAAGATTTCTTCCATACCCGAAACTTCAGCCAGCTTTTGCGCTGCTGCAGTTTGCCAAGCGACTTCGTAAATATTGCTGGTATGGATTAATGTAGCCGCTTGTTCTGCAATAGCCTCTGCCAGCACAGGATGAGCATGTCCTAAGCCACACACGGCAATACCTGTCAATGCATCTAAATACTCTGTACCATTTTCAGTATAAAGATAAGAACCTCGTCCTCGTACAAAGCTGATCGGTTGACGGCTGAATACAGGCATCAAATGTGAAGGTTGATCAGTTTGTACCGGAGCGAGGGTGATGTTATTCATAACTAACTCTTATCTGTTAGGAGTGGAAAGGGTAAAGGATTATCTAACCAAAATATGCGCAAGATTTAAAGCTTTAATATAAATAAAATTGGAAATAATCGTCTAGACATATTCTTTATTGTGGATTTAGGTATAATGCAGGCAGATGAGTTGAGGATTTAATCAATGACTGAACAAGCGCGTGATACAGAAGCGTTAATTCGCGATCAAATAGCTAAACATGCAGTACTTCTTTATATGAAAGGTACTCCGCAATTCCCACAATGTGGTTTTTCTGCACGTGCAGTTGAAGCACTTAGCCAAATTGGTCGTCCATTTGCTTATGTAAATATCTTGGAAAATCCAGATATTCGTGCAACTTTGCCACAAATTGCAAATTGGCCTACATTCCCGCAATTGTGGATTAATGGCGAATTGATTGGCGGTAGCGACATTATGCTAGAAATGTTCCAAAATGGTGAATTAAAACCATTGATTGAGCAATATAGCCCAGCAGCAGATGCTTAATAAGTAGATGATGTAGAAAAAGCACCAGAAGGTGCTTTTTTATTGGCTAAGCTTTATGTTGTTTTCACTTGGCTGAACTGATCAGTTGCCTAGACGAGATTATGTCGTGACTGATGCACTGTTTCAATCTTTGTTTGTTTTGAATATTTAACAAATTATCAGAATAAATTAGACAAAGCTTTGAATATTCAAAGCTTTGTCTATCTGAAGTTTAGCCAAGAAGCAACTTAAGCTGACTTGTGCTTATTTTGTTTTGCCGCAACTTCAGTTTGGTTTTCGTCAGTAATGATGCTTGCTGATTCAGCTTCTGCCTTTTTCTGTTTTTTTCCTTTGTTCTTTTTTTTCTTTTTCTTTGGCTTTTGCTCTATTTCAACGCCATCTTCCAAGGCTTGCCAATATTCAAGCTGTGCCATCACTGCTGCATAGATTGAACCTTTGGTATAACGACCTTTCTTGTCTAATGTTCCAACAGGACGTGCCATTAGGATTTCTAAAGCTTGATCAATGGTGTCAATTGCATGTATATGGAATTGCCCCTCATTGACAGCCTCAATCACATCATGGCGAAGCATTAAATGCTGCATATTCTGACGTGGAATAATCACCCCTTGTTTGCCTGTTAATCCTTGGAGTTTGCATGCATCGAAGAATCCTTCAATTTTTGCATTGACCCCACCAATAGGCTGAACTTGACCCAATTGGTTCATCGAACCTGTGATCGCCCACGATTGATCAATAGGCAATTGGCAGATTGCGGAAATCAATGCAGATAGTTCTGCAACCGTGGCACTGTCACCATCCACTTGACCATAACTTTGTTCAAAGGCGAGGGCAGCAGAGAAATGCAAAATCTGTTCACGACCAAAATGAGCCTTTAAGAAGCTCGACATCAGCAAGACACCTTTGGCATGTAATGAACCACCAAGTTCTACACTGCGCTCGATATCTAGAATGTCACCGCCACCTTGGTATACAGAAGCGGTTAAGCGTGAAGGTAGACCAAACTCAACATCAGCATAGTGGATCACGGATAAAGCATTGATCTGACCCAAGCGATGGCCGCGTGTCTCAATCAGTTGGGTACCACGTGACAAGTCTTGCCAATAGAGTTCTCTTAAATAGCCTAAGCGATATTGACGATGTTTAAGGGCAGTGTTGATATGATGAGAGGTGACTAACTTTTCATCTGACTGTGCAGCGTGATGATGAGATTCACGGATCAAGTCACCTAGGGTCAAAGCATGTAGAGACAATGAACTCTGGTCTTCAGCTTGGCGACTTGAATCTGTTAGTAATGCCGCCAATGCTGAGCGATCAAAAGGCAGTAATTTGTCTTGTTGAACATAGTCTGCAATCAGTTGCATATAAGCTTGTTCATTATCATCATTACGTTGCAGGGTATCGGTAAAATCAGCACGAATTTTAAAAACACTGCCTAATTCTGGCTCTAGTTCTAAAATTTCATAATAAATTTCAGGTTCTGCCAATAAAACCACTTTTAAGTTGAGTGGCACAGATGCTGGCTCAATTGAAATACTGCCCGTTAAAGTCAGCATGTGCTCAAGAGAGGATAGCTTTAATTGTCCTGATTTTAATGCACGTTTTAGCCCTTGCCATGCATAAGGCTGTTCTAACAGCTGTTCTGCTTCTAAAATTAAAAAACCACCATTGGCTTGGTGCAATGAGCCTGGGCGAATCAGAGTAAAGTCCGTGGTGATGGTGCCATTTTGCGTCAGCTGTTCAACATGTCCCAGTAAATTGTAATGTGTTGGGAAGTCTTCAAAAATAACTGGTGCACCGGAATTCGGTTTATTGCTGACCACAACATTGGCTTGGTAACGTGAAGGAACCCGATTAAATAAAGCAGGAGAGAACTCTTCACCTTCTTGGTCTAAAATCGTTTCAACATTTTCAATGATATCTGCTGCAAAATGTTTTAAGTATTGATCGAGTCCATGAACGGTTTTAAATTTACTTAAAATTAAATCAATACGAGGAATCACCACTTGTTTGGCAATATCACGATTCAGTTCAGAAACTTGATCACGTGCATCATCTTCCAAATCGCCGAGTTGTAGACCAAGGCGCTCAAGCTTTTTATCCATATAACGCATATTGGAATTAATTTCTGCGCGCTGTTTACTGTCAAGCGCATTAATATCTTCCTGTGACATTTCCAATACTTTGTCATCTTTGACATGGATCGGCACAAAAATATGTTCATCGTTACGATTAATCAGTTTTAGGTCGAGGTCTTCGCCTTCTTTGGTCAGTTCAACTAAAGCGAGTTGTTGCTCATTCCCCGTAATTTGACGAATGCGTTCAATACGATTGTGATACGTTTCGGCACTAAAGCGACGTTCAAGTTGCTTGAGAATGGTTTGCCATGCTTGATGGATTAAAGCTTGAAACTTACTGCCTTGGCCTGCTTGAAAACGCAGTGCAATCGGTTGTCGTGCATTTTTAAAATTATAAACATAGACCCAATCATCAGGCGTTTGCATGGTTTTGGCATGTTGTTGCAGCAAGCGCTTGATCATGGTTCTTTTGCCAAGACCTGCCGTACCCACAGCAAAAATGTTGTAGCCTGAATAAGGTAAAGCAATCCCTGCTTCTACAGAGGCTCTAGCGCGATCTTGCCCTAAGAAATTATTTAAGGGCTTGATTCGCTTGGTTGACGTAGGAATCTTGCTTAGATTGGGGATATGCGTCAGTTGTTCTGATTTTAGTGCGGTTTGTGTCAACGTGTTTTGAATTTCCGTTTGATCAAAAGCAGATGGAAAAATCGTTTCAGTTTTTTGTATTGGGGTTGCAGTCGTCGTAATTGAAACAGTAGTAGAGCTTAATTGATCGTGTCTTTGGGTCACAGGTGAAATCCAAAACTTATATGGGTTGAAAAGTTAAAGGTATACAGGATTGGGGGTAAAGATCAAGCGCCAAAAGCGGAAATATCTGTAAAAGCGCTCATCAGTTGCATAAAAGTGATTGAAACTCTAAGCATTAAGCGGTTGAATAGCACTATTTCATTTTTCAGAAAATAACAACGCAATGACAACGCAATTATCTCAGCAATCAGCTGAGCAGAATTCCACAGCAAAAAATGGGTGGAAATCTGCTTTTGCCGCTTTTATCGATCGGCGTGCTGCAATTATGCTCTTTCTTGGGTTTTCAGCAGGTATTCCAATTCTGCTCATTTTCTCAAGTTTATCTTTATGGTTGGGTGAGGCTGGAATTGAAAAAAGTGCAGTGACTTTTTTTAGTTGGGCCGCGCTGGGCTATTCTTTTAAATTTGTATGGGCACCGCTGATTGATGAATTACCCGTCCCGATACTCACCAAAAAACTGGGTCGGCGCCGTGCATGGTTGTTGATTGCACAAGTACTGATTATCTGTGCGATCTGTATTATGGCATTTTCTGATCCAGCTTTGGGCCAAAGTTATATTTACCAAATGGCTGTGGGGGCAGTATTACTGGGGTTTTCCGCAGCAACACAAGATATTGTGATTGATGCCTATCGAATCGAGCTGGCTGAAACCGAGATGCAAACGGTGTTGGCATCGACCTATAACGCAGGCTATCGTTTAGGGATGATTCTAGCCGGAGCGGGCGCTTTATTTCTTGCTGCTTCTTTGGGGACTGCAAAAGGGAACTATATTTATGAAGCGTGGAAATATACTTATTTAACGATGGCGCTGGTGATGCTAGTGGGCATTATCACCACTTTAGTAATCCGAGAACCCTTGGTTAATCGAGTTGATAAACACTATAAAAATATTGATTACTATCGTTTAGTTTTGGTCTTTATCTTGGCTGTGGCGAGTTTTGTTTGTTTATATATTTACTCCGATGACATGGTTCAATATCTGCAAGCGACTTGGCAAGTCGAAGACAACTTGCTGAAGTTTTTAATGGAAGCAGTACGCTTTTTAGGTTCAGGTCTCGGTGCAATTCTTGTTGCAACATCGTTGATTCGTTTTGGTGTGGTCAATAAAAAGATGGCCTATGAGACTTGGGTTAACCCGATTGCTGATTTTTTTAAGCGTTATGGGGTAAAGCTAGCATTGGTTTTACTGTTATTGATCGGTTTTTATCGAATTTCAGACATTATTGCGGGTGTTATTTCGAATGTTTTCTATCAAGATTTAAACTTTACCAAAGAGCAAATTGCAGAAGCCGTTAAAATTTACGGGGTTATTTTTAGCCTATTGGGTGGTTTTTTAGGTGGCTTACTTGCGCAACGTATGAACATTATGAAATTGATGTTTGTTGGTGCTGTTTTAGCAAGTTCAACCAATTTGATCTTTATTGGGTTGGTAAAATCGGGTGCACCAATGCAAGCTGTATCTGTACAGATTGGCGATAAGAAATTTCAAGCTCAACCTGATGAAGTAGGCTATTGGAAAGTTTCTGTGCCTGGTCAGGACTTGGTAGAGGAAAATACCATTCATATCAAAGCAGCATTGGTTGATCAGGCTGTCGCGAATGAATATACGGTGCCCTATTTAAAAGAAAATGCCAAGCCCCAAATTCAATTGTTGCCTATTACCAGTGACAATCAATTGTCTGAAACAGAAGCAAAGCAAAGTATTGTGGTTAAGGGGCAGATTGCAGGAATACCTGTATCTGAGCTTAATCTAGATCAGCCGATTACCCTTAAACTCGATGGCAAATCATATCCTGCAAAATTAGATAAAGATGGTTTGTTTAGTGGTGCGATTGACGGTAAAGCCTTATATGCTTCTGGCTCAAAAAACGTGATCGCCGTGGTCAATTATCAACACGCACAAGCAGCATTAAGTACTCAACAAAGCTATCAATTAACAACGATAAAAAGTGATATCGATGTAGATGTTCAACCAATTCCAGTGATCAAAGCGGATTCATCTGCAGCCGTTGAGATTAAGGGTAAAGTGATTGAGAAATATAGTTCTGGTTGGCTGTATTTTGCCATTGTTGTCGATAATTTAGCTTCTGGTTTAGCTGGTGCAGCATTTATTGCGTTCTTGTCTAGTTTAACCAGTGTGTCATTTACAGCAGTTCAATATGCGATCTTTAGTTCATTGATGACGCTTACACCTAAGATTTTGGGCGGGTATTCTGGAACAATTGTCACCCACATTGGTTATCCTAAATTCTTTTTAATGACCACCTTAATTGGTATTCCTATTCTATTGCTTGTGTTGTGGGTTGGAAAATTATTGCGAGAACATCAAGCGCAAAAGGTGGATCAATCCATCGAGTAAACGACTGAATTACTCAAGATAGATTTATGATGATCGCAAGAGCCTATTTTATCTTATAGATAAAGTAGGCTTTTTTAACAGGATGAGAATTTGAATCATTGGATTGCTAACACATTCAAACAGCTTATTCGAAAGATAAAGCTGTAGTGTTCATCTAAAATAAGCGGATATTGCTTAAAAATAATCCAGAAGACGACATCATTGATCAGCTGAAATATAGATAAATTGAAATATTGAACTGTATTGCCTATATTGGCAGATGATATCTGATCAAACAGGAAAATAAATCATGCGCATGTTGCATACCATGTTACGAGTAGGCAATTTAGAACAATCTTTAGCGTTCTATACTGAAGTTCTCGGTATGACATTACTTCGTAAACGTGATTATGAAGAAGGGCGGTTTACTTTAGCATTTGTGGGTTATGGTGATGAAGAGCATCATACTGTATTAGAACTTACCCATAATTGGGATACTGCAAGTTATGAATTAGGTAATGCTTATGGACATATTGCCATTGGTGTCGATGATGCCTATAAAGCCTGTGAAGAGATCAAAGCACGTGGTGGTAATGTGATACGTGAAGCCGGACCTATGAAAGGTGGTGTCACAGTCATTGCTTTTGTTGAAGATCCAGATGGCTATAAAATTGAATTGATCCAACAAGATCAAGATGCACGAAATAATTGATCATTTAAAAATGATGCGGGGCTATTGTTTATTTGGCAAAGACATATCAATAGACCTTAAATTAACTTGATATGTGTCGTAAATAAATAGTGAACATTTAGCCAAATGAGTAGCTTTATTTATTTCGCTCAGTAAGATTGAATTTTACCCGATAGTAAAATTTAACTACTGGGCTTTTTCATGTTTAAAATACAGGACGTTGCTTATGAAAATGTTGAAATTATTAGCATTGGATCGCTTTACGATACTTTTAATCGCGATGGTGGTTTTAGCTTCTATTTTACCGATTTCAGGTCAGGCAGCGCTTATCTTTGGAAAAATCACCACAATTGCGATTGCAATTTTATTTTTCCTACATGGCGCAAAATTATCACGTGAAGCCGTGATTGAGGGGATTTTGCATTGGAAATTGCATGGATTGGTTTTTGCTTTTACCTTTTTAGTTTTTCCTTTATTGGGACTAATGGCAAAACCTGTGCTTGAACCTTTGCTGGGTCAACAGTTATATTGGGGTTTTCTGTTTATGTGCTTTTTGCCGTCGACAGTACAATCGTCAATTGCATTTACCTCTGTTGCAAAAGGGAACGTGGCAGCGGCTGTATGCAGTGCCTCATTTTCAAACCTGATCGGTATGTTTATTACTCCGATTTTGGTGAGCATATTTATTTTCGGTCAATCTAAGCATAATTACGATCCGACTTCTTCTATTATCGAAATTACCTTGTTGTTATTGGTTCCATTTGTTTTAGGGCAACTATTACGCCCCTATGTATTTCCATTGATGCAGAAAATGCCAAAGATCGTCAAAGTTTTTGATCAAGGCTCGATTTTGATGGTGGTTTATGGTGCATTTAGTGGGGCAGTGGTGGCAGGTTTATGGCATCAGGTCAGCTTATCTACATTGATTTACCTCACCTTGGCATGTTCGATTCTACTCACAGTGATTATGCTGTTGGCGTTGTATGTTCCAAAATGGCTTGGATTTAGCAAAGCAGATCAGATTTCAATCTTCTTCTGTGGATCGAAGAAAACCCTTGCCAGTGGTGTGCCTATGGCGCAGATTTTATTTATTGGGCAGCCTTTAGGTATGATTGTGTTACCGATTATGATTTTCCATCAAATCCAGTTAATGGTTTGTGGGGTGATTGCAAACTATTGGTCAAAGCAAAAACATTCTGACGAATAAATTAGTATCGATTGGCTCGCAATTTATAAATATTTCGAGTATAATCTTGCCCACTTGTTGTGCTTAGCTCTGACGCTTATAGTCTCGGTGGGCCAAAAGAAATGGTCTGTTGTGGTGTTAACCTGCTGGTTTTTAATTTAAATCTGCTTTCCTCAAAGTTTTATTAGACTTTGAGAGTGGTTAATTGCGATGACAGCTAAACCTTTCTTAACTTAGGAGAATCGACCATGCGTGCCGATATTCACCCAAAATACGAAAAATTAGTTGCTACTTGTTCATGTGGTAACGTTATCGAAACTCGTTCAGCTTTAGGTAAAGAAACACTTTATCTAGACGTATGTTCAGCTTGCCACCCATTCTATACTGGTAAACAGAAGAATGTTGATACTGGCGGCCGTATCGATAAATTCAAACAACGTTTTGCTGGTATGTCACGTTCTGTTAAGCGTTAATACGACAAAACATAAAAAACGGGCTTTAGCCCGTTTTTTTGTTGCTGATTTTTATCTCGTGTTGATCTATTTCAGGATCAGACAAAGTGATAGATTTAAAAAAAGGTTGAGCATTTAAAACACTCAACCTTTTTTAGTATTAGACTCTATTGATCTTGAACATCAGTCAAGTGATCCAATTTCTTTTGGAAATATTCACCTTGCAAGAATCTGACATCTACATTCCAAGCATTTGCAAAAGAGTTCATATCATTTAGATTTTTCAGTAGCAATTCAATTGGCTTGATTGCATGATATTTTTCAAGGGTATGCTGGAATTGCGTCATAGTCGCATCACTATTAAGCTGCTTTGTAAACTTCTCATCCAGCGTTACTAAGCTCACATCCAATTGTTTTAAGATGGCTTCACTTGAAATGCTCGAACCAAAACGTCGAATTGAAATTTCGGCACCATGATCACGTAAAACGCCAATTTGCTTTTGAGTTTCTAAGATATTTTTTGCAATATCTTCTTCATCAAATTGTAAAATCAGTGGATGAGATTGGCGGCTTCCAACAATGGTCAATAGTTTAGAAATAAGCTCAGGGAACTGTTTATCATGGAACAGCACATGACGATTTAAATTGACGATTAATTTTGCCTCTGGATATTGAGTGATAAAGTTATGTAATTGCTTACATGCTTCGACTAAAATCCAGCGATCTAATTTAATTGAAAGCTCAATATCATCATCTAAATCAATTAAATTACTTACTTTTTTCCACTGATTTTCAAAAATAAAACCGCTACTGACTTCATAGGTATTTAAATTGCTATCTTGTTTGTCATAAAGCTGCTGGTATTTTAGCTGAATCTCACCTTTTTCAAGCGATTGAGCAATTTGACCAAGAATCGCGGAGGTTTTAAAGATATGTGGCGCTGGTGTTTCTTGAATTTGAACTTGTTTCTCTACAGCTGTATTTTCAACTTGAGGTTTTGGGGCAAATTCAATGGAGTTACTTTGCACTTGCAGCGGTTCTGCTTGATCTAATTTTGGTTCAAGCAATGACAATTCAATTTTAGTGTCCTGTAAAGTTGCCGTTAATTGTTGGTCGGATACAGAGTCTTTTTTTGCCAGACGATGATTATAAGCTTGTTCTAAAACGTCGTTAAAACTTGCTTCTGTAAAGCTGTTTTGCTGTATGTTTGAATAGCCAATCTTGATATTCAGTGGGTAAGTATGACCATCAATTTCCAATAATTGTGGTTTTTCTAAAGCATGCAGCCCATGAATACGAGATTCTAAAATGGTATCAGACTCAGCTTGTAAAATCACTGCATACAACAACATATCAATTTGATATACCGTGGTATTGGTTTGTTCTTGAATGAAGTTTTTAAAGCCATCTAAGTATTGAACGGCTGTTTTCCACGGAGAAGTTAAAATATTCTCAGGACAAGCGGCAAAGCTAAACAGTACCAATGCATTCGATTTGGCAGGTTGGTTAATTAAAGCGTACTGAATTTTTTGCAAACTACTTGCGACAGCACTGATGTTTTTCTTATTCGATTCGGAGGGTTGTGTTTGCGGTTTTTGACTTGCAGAATTGATTTCAATGGTGATTTGGATACAGTCTTCTTCATCTGAAGGCAGAAATTCAATTTTTAATGGATTTTCTGATTTAGCATTGCTATTCAGTGTATCAATTTCAAAACGTGCTAAATCAAAATTACCTTGAGAAATCTTTTTAAAACGTTGTTTAAAATCATTGATATTCTTCGGTTTTAAAATATCTAATATCGGCAATCCGATAATTTCTGCTTCATCTTTTAGACCAAACAATTTTAAATATTCAGCATTGGCTTGGGTATGGATACCTTCCTGAATTAAGGCAATCGCTTTATGTTGTTCTTCAACCAAGGCTTGGGCTTGATTCTTTGCACTTTCAAGATCGTTTAAAAGGTGCTTTTTCGCTTGTAAGGTACGGCTATATGACAACGCACGGATTAAGCTAATGTAAAAACGATCAGTATATTCTAAATTAACGACATCATAGATGCCTTTTTGAATATAGGATTGATATTGGTTGGTTTGATAATCTTCAGGTTCTAAGAATAAAACAGGCAGATCAATATCAGCAGAGGCTTGAATCAAGGTAATAGCTTGCTCAATCTTGATGTCATAAGCACGACCAAAAATAATCAAGTCCCATGAGGTATTGAGTTGTTTTTCAAAACTTTTTAAATCATCCAATAAAAGCGCTTGTACTTGATGATTCTTACTTTGAAAAAGATCAATAATTTGATTATAACGAATCTGGTTATCATCAATAATGAGTAATCTAGTTTCAGAGAGTTTTAATTTTTTCGATAATAATAAATTTCTCACTTTAAAGCTTCCCATACATCTTGATTATTCAAATTGGCAGATTGGTGTTGAATGAATTGATCAATGCGGTCATTTTCTTCATCATTGATCAATTCAAATTCGTACTGAATAAAGCTCTGGGTAATTAACAATGTTTTTGTTAAATACACCTTAATTTCTTCAGTGTCTAAACGTAGATAAATTGCTTGCTGTTCTTTGAAGAACGGTAAATTTGGCAAAATAATAGAAACGTTGGATTCATTTAAATTTTGCACTTGAACCATAAGGCAAGGGTGGTAGTTAATCGTCGAACGATCAGCTGGAACTTTTACCGCACATGGGTAGATGTCTTGAGCTAAAACCTCTAAACCCACTTCATAGGTTTTTTTAACCGATTGTTTGATCCAACGAATGATCGCACCTTTCCATTTGTCATTGAGACTTTCGTTGACCAAGATAAATTCACCCGTGCGTAAATTTCGTGGGGTTTCATCTGACCAGCGAATACGATAACCGTTTACACTAATATCCAGTACTTGGGTTTGATAGATCTGTTTTGCTTCACGGTCTAAAGTTTTGATTTGTCCTAAGTTCGATGCAGTGCTTGAACCTGTTGAAATCGATGAATGAATATTGGACTCAGACTGAAATGCATAATTATTATTTAAATTAAGTGTTTCATAGAAATTTTTAGCTTTGGATAAATAGAAGTGTGCGGTTTGTAAGCTAAAACAAATTTGAAGTTGTGCAGAGTATTCATAACGCTCATGTTGACGTTCAGTTGTTGTACCCAAGACATTTTGCACATGAAATTTTAAGGCAGCAGATAAATAGATTTGTTCATTTTTAGACAGATATTCGTCTTTATGAATCGTTGAATTAATATGTTCGAGCAGATTCTGTGTAGAAATATACAAAGAAGTACGGAAATTCGCATGTTGTTTGCGATTATAAATTGGTGGAACGTCTTTAGAGCCATCAATCACATAACGCGATAAGCTGGTTTCTCTTGGTAAAATTTGGATCAGTTTGACCCAATCAAAAGTACATTGATAAAGTGCTTGTGTTTCTGAAGGGCGAATCTGGTGCGTATTAAAAATATCCAAAAGCAGCACTTGCGCATAGGCTTGCTGGATATTTTGAATGGTAAAGTGTGTGCCTTGTAATTGGTTGATATTGATATTAAATTCTTGGTTTTTAACCGCAAGCTCATAAAGATGATGTGTAGTGAGCCATTGATGGGTCAATGGACCACTGTAGAGCATTTGCTGTTGAACCAACAATAAACCAAGTTGTTCTAAAGCATAAAAGGTTGCAAGTGTACGGGCTGTTTGTAAATTTCGTTTTTGTTTGAAATTAAAAAATGAGAATTTATTTGAAACCAGTGTCTGATGACTTCTTCGCACAATATTGATATAGACGTTGGCAAAATAGGTACGAATTCTAGAGGATAAATCAATAATATGTTCAATACGCGCATTTTGAGAAAGACCTTGATTTAAGATGTTTTTTTCAAGGCTTGATAAAATGCTTTCGGTAATTGGGTGTAAAACTTGAATTAAATCAAAGCGCAGCATTTCGCTACAATCGAGTTCGCTGATTTCACAAATGGCTTTTAAGACCGACTCTGAGGTATCGCCAAGTTGCATAATAGATAGTGTGGCCACCCATGCATTGACAGATGCCACCGAATTTTCTGCAAAACTTAGACTTTCTCGTTGTAGAACCGTGATATTTTGAAAAATTTCTGAAATTTCTTTATTTATCATGAGCATTTCAACTCTTAAAAGGTTGTGACTCCAAACAGCGGTGTTTTATTATTTTCTCCCGCGACTTCTCGAACCAATTTAGGAACTAGATAACCCGGTAAACTGGCCAATACATCCTTATAAATCTGATCAATTTTTTCCGCCCCTAAATCGAAATGATGCGCACCTTTTACTTTATCTAAAACATGAAGATAATACGGTAAAATTTGTGCTTCAAAAAGTCGTTGACTCAAATTAACGAGAGTTTGTGCAGAATCATTCACACCTTTAAGTAAAACCGCTTGATTCAACACAAGAATATTTTGTTTTGCTAAATGAGATAACTTTGCACAGGTCAAATTATCTAATTCTGCAGGATGGTTCGAGTGTACCACTAGAATTACACGTAGCCTACTGTTTTTCAATAAAGAAACCAGCTCTTCATCGATTCTTTCTGGAATTACAATTGGAACGCGTGAATGAATTCTCAAGATCTTAATCTGACTGAGAGATTCTAGACGTTCTATCCAAGTGGCTAATTTTCGGTTAGATAAAGTTAATGGATCGCCACCACTTAAAATCACTTCATTGATTTCAGGATGAGCTTCTAAATAGCCTTTAATGTTCAACCAATCTTCATTTTTAGGTAAATTTTCTTGGTATGGAAAATGACGACGGAAGCAATAACGGCAATGCACGGCACATGCACCAGTGAGGGTCAGTAAAAAACGTGATTTATATTTATGTAAGACCCCAGCAATTTGATTGGCTTGTTCTTCATCAAGTGGATCTGTGACAAAGCCTTCGTGTTCTTCCATTTCCAGATGATGTGGTAAAACTTGCAGTAAAAGCGGATCTAGGGGATTGCCAACTTCCATCTTTCTGACAAATGCACGGGGCACACGTAGTTTAAATTGTCCAGACGCAAGGATTGCACCAGACAATAACTGTGCTTTAGAAAGTTCGAGTATTTCTAACAGTTCTAATGGATCAGTAATTAAATCACTGAGTTGAGATTGCCAATTTTGCTCTTGATATAAGTAATTTAACATGCCACGTGCAATAAATAGTTGAAGATAGGGGAAAGCGGGTGGTATTGCTTGTTCAGATTGAATCTGTCAGGTTCAATCTGAAATGTTTCACTGGAAAAATGCTTTCAGTACAGCTGATTTGTATTGAACAGCTGTGAATCACCAATGAATCGAAGATTTTACCCTCAATCTGACCGAACATGGGTAATTTTTCATTGCTTCACGATGTATTGCTCATTTAGAATACGAAAAATGTAAAATACATTCTTTGCTGTTTGGAATGATCACTGTCACAAATCGGGTGATTTGCTGATAGCATCGCAGTAGAGATTTAAATTAGTAAGTTCGGAGTGTGCCTTTCATGGCCTATTATTCTACAAATGATTTCAAAGCTGGCCTAAAGGTTATGCTTGATGGTAACCCATGTTCAATCATGGAAAACGAATATGTAAAACCAGGTAAAGGTCAAGCGTTTAACCGTGTAAAACTACGTAACCTAAGATCTGGCAAAGTATTAGAAAAAACTTTTAAATCAGGTGAATCTTTAGAAGCAGCTGATATTGTAGAAGTAGAAATGGATTATCTCTACAACGATGGCGAATTATGGAACTTCATGGATCCAGTATCTTTCGAACAAATTGCTGCTGATAAAGTTGCAATGGGCGATGCTGCAAAATGGTTAAAAGACGATTCAAACGAAAAATGCACAATTATGCTATTTAATGGTATTCCATTAAACGTTAGTGCGCCAAACTTCGTTGTATTGAAAATCGTTGAAACTGATCCAGGTGTACGTGGTGATACTTCAGGTGGTGGTGGTAAACCAGCTAAACTTGAAACGGGTGCAGTTGTACGTGTTCCATTATTTGTACAGCAAGAAGAAAGCGTTCGTGTAGACACCCGTACTGGTGATTACTTAGAGCGTGCTTAATCATTTTATTGAAAAATGATGACGCTGAGGGATGATGAAAATCATCCCTTTTTTATTGCGCATAGCTTGAGTTGCTATACGGCTTTTTAAAAGTACAAGCCTTTATAAAAATAGCGAACATCGGCTAAATTTTCGACTAAAGTCGTAGATCGACAGCCTATAATTAATAGTAGAGTCAGAGAGTCGGATAATTACATTGATGATAAAAATAACAAAGTCGCGATTTAAGTCACTGTGATGTCATGCTAATAGTACATATTCAGACCAGTTTTAATGCCAAAGTCTTAGATGAAAACAAAAAAATGAGGAGTAGAGTCACCAAGGAATGAGTCACGGAAATGCATTACGCTTTATAAAAACAATGGAACTGCTTTTTGTAATCAAGATGTGAGGTTTTAATGGAAAATATTCAAACAAAATCATCACCCTTATCAAAATTGATCTGGGTGATTGTCGCCATAATTGGTGCAGTATCTTTTGGAATACTTGCAGTCAGCAAGGGTGAGCATGTCAATGCGGTTTGGCTAGTGCTTGCAGCGATATGTGTTTATAGCATCGCATATCGTTTTTATAGTTTATTTATTGCGACCAAAGTTTTTGAACTGAATCCTCGGCGATTAACACCAGCACATCGTTTAGCAGATGGCTTGGATTATGTCCCGACCAATAAATATGTACTTTTTGGTCACCATTTTGCTGCTATTGCAGGAGCGGGGCCATTGGTTGGGCCTATTCTTGCTGCTCAAATGGGTTATCTACCAGGAACAATTTGGCTTTTGGTCGGGGTTGTTCTTGCTGGTGCAGTTCAGGATTTCTTGGTCTTATTTATCTCTACACGACGAGATGGGCGCTCACTTGGCGAAATGGCAAAGCAAGAGCTGGGTTCATTTGCAGGTGTAGTGGTGATGCTTGGCGCATTAGGTGTAATGATTATCATCCTTGCCGTATTGGCACTGGTGGTGGTGAAAGCACTGGCACATAGTCCTTGGGGTGTGTTTAGTATTGCAGCAACGATACCGATTGCCTTATTTATGGGCATCTATATGCGTTATATCCGTCCGGGTAAGATTGCAGAAGTTTCTATCATTGGTTTTGTGTTAATGATGGCTGCAATTGTTTATGGTGGAAATGTTGCTGCTGATCCTTATTGGGGACCATTTTTCACATTAACAGGAACACAACTTACTTGGGCACTCATCATTTATGGATTCGTGGCTTCGGTTCTACCTGTTTGGCTGTTATTAGCACCGCGTGATTATTTATCAACATTCTTGAAAATTGGTGTAATTGCGGGTTTAGCAGTCGGTATTATTGTAGCAATGCCAATGTTAAAAATGCCGGCTGTTACGCATTTTGTTGATGGTACTGGTCCTGTATTTGCTGGATCTATGTTCCCATTCTTATTTATTACCATTGCTTGTGGTGCGATTTCTGGCTTCCATGCCTTAGTCTCATCTGGGACTACACCTAAACTGATTGATAACGAAGTCAATATTCGTGTCATTGGTTATGGCGGTATGTTGATGGAGTCATTTGTTGCAATCATGGCAATGATTTGTGCAACAGTGCTTGAACCTGGTGTTTACTTTGCGATTAATGCGCCAGCGGCAGTATTGGGTACTACAGTAGAGAGCGCAGCAGAAGCAGTACGTACACTTGGTTTTGTGGTTACACCTGAGACATTGAGCTTGCTGGCAAAAGAAGTGGGTGAAAGTACGATTCTTTCGCGTACTGGTGGTGCGCCAACATTTGCAATTGGTATGGCTCACATCATCACGGATATTTTTAATAATCGTTCAATGATGGCGTTCTGGTATCATTTTGCGATCTTATTTGAAGCCTTGTTTATCTTAACTGCTGTCGATGCAGGAACACGCGCATGTCGTTTTATGGTACAGGATACAGTGGGTATCGTTGTTCCAGCACTTAAAAACTCACACAACTTTGTTGGGAATATGATCGGTACTGCGGTTGCTGTCGCTGGATGGGGTTTCTTTGTTTATCAAGGTGTAGTCGACCCACTTGGTGGTATTAACAGCTTATGGCCTTTGTTTGGTATCGGTAACCAGATGCTTGCGGCAATGGCTTTGATCTTAGGTACGGTGATTTTATTTAAAATGAAGAAAGAGAAATATGTATGGGTCACCATTATCCCAACAATTTTCTTATTCATTACCTGTATGACTGCGGGTTGGCAAAAAATCTTCCATACCAATCCTAAGATTGGATTCTTGGCTCAGGCGGATAAATTCTCAACAGCAATTGCCAATGGTGAAATTTTAAAACCAGCCAAAACACTTGAAGAAATGCAAACCATTGTATTGTCCAATCAAATCAATGCTGCACTGTGTGCATTCTTTATGGTTGTTGCGATTGTGATGCTGTTTGCTGCTATTGGCGCAATTCGTCGTGCATTGGCAAGTCCTACGCCAACAGTAAATGAAGCACCAGCGGTGTATGCAGATCCTGAAGAAGTGTCTGTTTCTAAATCACACTAAGTTGATATTACAGATAGAGTGAGAGGTGAGTGATGAAGCTTAAATTTGCTCAAGGTGGTAAAACGGTGATTTATAAAATCATCAAGATGACCATCATGTCGCAAAAGGAGCTAATTTTTAATCCTAAAAATTGGTCCAGAATTGCAACACTATGGACACGCTTACAGCAAAGTTTCCGTTTGATGGTGGGTGTTCCAGATTATCAAAATTATCTGGAACACATGAAAAAGCATCATCCCGATATGGATGCAATGGATGAAAAGACCTTTCATCGCTATTGTGTAGATGCCCGCTATCCAACGGCTGGTGGAACAATGAAGAAGTGTCCATGTTGATATAAGTACCCGTTGATTTAAAGCTTAAATAGAACGGCACTTGGGTGCCGTTTTTTTTGAATATGAGCGAAGCGATTTATCGGTTTAACGCAATAACAGTGTACTTCATGATTAGACTTGTCGGATAACTGACAGTTGGCAAAGACTAACTCCGCTAGAATCATCTAATAGATATAAATGCAAGGAGACTGCTATGAAAATCTGTATTTATGGTGCGGGTAGTATTGGATGCTATATTGGCGGTCGATTAGCAGCGGTAGGTGCTGATGTGAGCTTTATTACGCGTCCTCGTGTATATGAAGAATTGAGGACGTCTGGTTTAAAACTGACAGATTACACTGGTAAAACGATAAAAATCGCGGCAAATGATTTACAGCTCAGTGTTGATCCTAAAATAGTCACAGATGCCGATATTATTTTTGTATGTGTAAAATCGGCTGCGACTGAGCAAGTGGCCAAGGAACTTTATGACAACTTGGGTGTTCACAGGCCCTATATTGTGAGTTTTCAAAATGGGTTGAGTAATGTTCCAATTTTAAAGCAGATTTTAAAACATCATTCGATTTTAGAAGGCATGGTGCCTTTTAATGTTGCAGTTCAAGCAGTTGGGCATTTTCATCAAGGGACATCTGGTGCGTTGCATGTGAAAGCGTATACACAGCAACAGGATTTAGCCAAGCTTTTTAAACAAGCTGAATTAGAGATTGTTTTTGATCAGGATATGCTTGCGGTGCAATGGGCAAAAATTTTGCTGAATTTAAATAATTCAATCAATGCTTTATCAAAGTTACCATTAAAACAACAATTGTCTAATCATCAATATCGACAATGCCTTGCTATGGCGCAACAAGAAACGTTACATCTCTTAGATTTAGCACAAATCCAGCCAGCCAAACTCACGGCAATTTCGGCACATCTATTGCCTAAAATAATCAGTTTGCCCAATTTCATTTTTAAAATATTAAGCCGTAAAATGTTGGCAATCGATCCCTTGGCGCGTTCATCTATGCAAGATGATTTGATGGCAGGGCGAACCACAGAAGTGGACTGGATCAATGGGGAAGTTGTCCAGCTCGCCCAACAGTTAGGTAAACAAGCACCCATCAATAAAACCTTAATCGAATTGATTAAACAGGCTGAAATTTCAGAAAGTGAATTTTCAATTGGTGCACACGATTTAAAAACAAAGTTAGAGCATGCCGCAAAATTAAAAGTGTAAATTTTGGCTGATAGGGGAAGCTATAAATGTTGAAGTGTATTCAGCAAATGAAAATAAGGATTTATCGCAGTCAAGATTGAGTATTCCTTAAAACCGTGTATGTTAAGGAAGTTACAATAATTTTATTGGGGAAATAAAAGGTGATTTGGGGAACAACACAAGTAAAAGCATCAGAACAACATAGCACTGTATCAAATTTAGACCTCACTCAGTTTTATCCAAAAATTGATGATTTTTTAAGTCAAATCAACCAAATTATTTTAGATAAAAGTCATCAGACTAAACTGGCGTTATGTAGTCTATTGGCTGGTGGACATTTACTTTTTGAAGACTTACCCGGACTTGGAAAAACCACCTTAGCCAGCAGCTTGTCACGTTTAGCAGGTCTCGATTTTCAACGGATTCAGTTTACCAATGATATGCTGGCAAGTGATGTGATTGGGATCAATATGTTTAATCAAAAAGAACATCAATTTGAGTTTAAACATGGTCCAATCTTTACCCAAATTCTGCTTGCAGATGAAATTAACCGCTGTAGCCCTAAAACCCAAAGTGCTTTGCTTGAAGCAATGGAGGAGGGCAATGTCACTATAGATGGTACACGTTACCCTTTACCACAACCATTTTGGGTGATTGCAACGCAGAACCCACTTTTTCAAAGTGGAACCTATAGTTTGCCAGAGTCACAACTTGATCGTTTTTTGATGCGACTTTCTTTAGGCTATCCATCACGCGCAGCAGAAAAATTATTATTACAACAAAACTCGCGACATGATTTGATCGAAAAGTTGCAAGCGATTTTCCAACATCAGGAAATTTTGCAATTACAATGTGTGGTAAATCAAATTACATTGAGTGATGTTGTTTTTGAATATATGCTTGATCTAGCAGAAGAAACACGTAAAGGTCGTCATGGCTTATCTCCACGTGGATTACTGGCGTTAAAAAAATCAGCACAAGCCTATGCCTTGATTGAAAAAAGACAATTTGTAATTGCAGATGATGTACAAGCAGTGTTTGTTGCTGTGGTGTCGCATCGTATAGGATTAGGTGAATCTGAGACACGAGCACTTATGCAAAAAGTTCCTGTTAAGGGCTAATTGGAAACGCTTATGTTAGGTCAACGATTTGTTAAATGGCTGCATCTTCGGTTTCGCTATACAGGAATCCGTACACTGAAACAAAACCAAGTGTTGGTGTTTATGTACCAACAAGGTTTTTTGTATCTGGTCCTTATTCTGATTACTTTTATCGCTGGGATTAATTATGCCAACAATTTAATTCTTGGTTTTTGTTTTTTAATCAGTGCGATTTTATGTATTAGTTTCTATCTCAGTTTTAAACAATTACATGCGATTACATTAGATGTGGTTGTCGATGAGGTGGGTAAGGTCAATGAAGCTTTTAAAGTGAGAATTAACCTACAACAAGACCGTGCTACGCCTAAGTTTTTAAACTTTAAAATTGATGAACAATTACAATCTTTTCTATTTGAAGAAAAACAACAAAGTTTTGAATTGAATTTTATCCCACAACAACGAGGTGAATTTTCAGTTCCCCCAATTCAAATTTACTCCACATATCCGATTGGTTTAGTGCGGGCATGGACCTATATCTATTTAACTGAAAGTTACTGGATTGCCCCTGAAGCGAAGTCTTTAACGCATCAATCACAGAATTATTCCAATACGGGTGAACCTGATTTAGATGAATTTAAAGAGTTAAGGACTTTTAAATCAGGTGATTCATTGCAAAGCATTTCTTGGAAACAAGCCGCGCGTGGACAAGGATTATTTGTAAAGCAATTCGATGATTTGGTCGATACCCATGCGATGCAAATTGAATATAGCAAAATGCCAAGCGCAGACCATGAAGAGAAGCTAAGTTTTATGATGGAGTTGGTCGATCGATGTCATCAAACGGAAACGCCGTACAGTATCATTTTACCACATGCACAAACTGAAAATGGGATTGGAGAACAGCACTATATTCATATCAAAACCTTATTGGCGCAAGCGTGAGGATGAACAATGAATAAATCGATACAAATTTCAATTTTAGTTGTGCTGAGTTTGATTTGGCTGGCACAGCTGGCTTATATGCCTGTGGCATTGTCTATCTTATTCCTCATGAATATCGTGGGTTTAGCGCTGTATTATGACAAAACCAATAAACATCAAGTCTATAATCTGCCTCGATTATTTGCACAAACCCCAAAATTAGTTTTTGCACTTTTAGCCTTACTCATCATTTACTTTGATTCACGCACATTTTTAGGCGTTGAAGCAGGTACAGCGGTTCTCTCCACATTTTTATTTGCGAAAGCACTGGAAACCAAATCAAAGCGTGACTTTATTATTCTGTTTAACTTTGCTTTGTTCGTTAGTGCCAGTTTGTTTTTACACAGCCAAGCCTTTTGGATGGCACTGTTAGTTTTATGTTGTTTAGTCAGTTGTTTGGTTGGACTGTATCGTGTACAAATTGCCAATTTTGAAATAGAGCAACCGATTTTTCAGTCACTTAAAAGTGATTCATTGCATATTCTTAAATTTATTGCTTTGGCGCTGCCATTCTTTGTTTTACTGTTTATGTTTTTCCCGCGTTTGCCACCACTTTGGCAAATCCCCATTCCCAATAATAAAGCGGTAACGGGATTAAGTGATCGCATGTCACCGGGTGATATTGCTGAGCTTTCACAGTCAAGTGCATTGGCATTTCGAGTTATTGGCAATATGAAGCAATTGCCAAATCGTAATGAGCTGTATTGGCGAGCGATGGTGCTTGATCGTTATGATGGTACAACGTGGACAAGTGAGTTTGCCAATAAACAGGTAAAAGCTTATTCCAAGATCGCAGGACAGATTGATGGATTTCATTATCAATATCTTGCCAGTGACCCAAGTCAGCAATGGATTACCGGTTTGGAAAAGTCCATTCCAATAGAACAACGTTTTGAGTTACACCAAGATTGGTCGATTACACCTAAACGACTGGTACAGCGTACCCAGCCAATTGAATTGCAGTGGGTGGGGAGTCAGGTTAGAGATATTCAGGATTCACATTTTGAACAGGTGATGCTGAAAAATAATCTCAGTTATCCGAAAAAGAGTGATCTACAGGCCCAGAAGTTTGCTTTAAATCTATATCAGCAGAGCCAGTCCAATCCTGAAGCTTATATTCAGAATGTATTGAACTGGTACAAGAAAGAAAATTTTGTTTATACACTTGCACCAGGAAGGTTGGGGAATAACCGCGTTGATGAGTTCCTATTTCAATCACGGCAGGGGTTTTGTGAACATTATGCCTCAAGCTTTGTCTTGCTGATGCGTTATGTTGGAATTCCAGCGCGTGTAGTCACAGGCTACCAAGGCGGTGAGTTGTCTCCTGATGGTCAAAGTTGGGAAGTACGCCAGTTAGATGCACATGCTTGGGCTGAGGTTTACCAACACGGGCAATGGCAACGTATTGATCCAACAGCCATCATTGCACCAATGCGCATTGATCGTGGTATGCAAAATGTGATGAATGACGATCGTTCGATTTTTGGTGATGCAGGTTATTCAAATTTGCGTTTCCAGCATTCATCGCTGCTTAGAACGCTGCGTGTTTGGAGTGACTATGCTAGTTTTCAATGGCAGAGTAAGGTTGTCGGTTATGATGCAGAGCAGCAAAGCGGCTGGATGAAGAAGCTTGGCTTAACATCGGCTTATAGTTATGGTTTGGTTTTAATTTTTGGAATTCTTGGATTACTGCTGATCTATTGGGGTGTGACGCAATTTTGGCGTACTCGTCAAATGTCAGGGCTTGAGCGAATCATTGTTCAATTTAATCATCAATTATCTGAGGTTGATCAAAAAGCTGAATCAGAAACCTTTCAACAATGGATGCAGCGTTTAGCCTTGCGGACTGAACAAAAACATCTGTTTGAACAAGTGAATGAGATTTTTCAAAAAATTGTCTATTTAGGTAATGAAAATCAACAGGATATTCAAAATATCAAGAAATTGCTTAAAGAGTGTGCGAATGCATTAAAAGTAAAGAAATAAGGCTTGTCATCTTATTAAAAAATGAATAATATTCTCAGCACTTCAGGTGTATAGCTCAGTTGGTTAGAGCGCTACGTTGACATCGTAGAGGTCTCCAGTTCGAGTCTGGATATACCTACCAAGATTTTTAAAGACTTATAAGCGATTCAAAAGCTTATAGGTCTTTTTTTTGCTTTTGTTGCATCTCTATTATTCGTGAATTCAGAAAAATTGCAGAAACTGGCGGTATATTCAACATGTTTGCAATAAGTTAGCAACAAAATGAAAATATCGAGACCATGTGGCAATTTTTGACGTATTCAAAGTCAAGTACAAACATCTTCGTGATGCTGGAACAGGAGATACCTTAGAAGAGTGTATTATTGTTAGGACTCATAGCATACACGCGTGACTTTAAATTATGCTCTGCTGTATTGAATTCAATATAGATTAAAATCTATTCATGTTATTGATATATTACTCAATAATCTTTCCAGCTTAGCTTAAATTTAACTTACATATATAAAGATATATGTACATTTAATCATTAAATTACATTTTTAAAAAAATCATAATAAAAAAAAGAAATAAAAATGAGTTATAGTCTAAATGATTTTAAATTGCAGGAATCACACTATTGAGTATTCATGAAATAGTACTTCAAGATGATAAATTTCATTTACATAAACTTGTCAAAGTTAAAGATAGTATTTATGACCCAGTCAAAAAAGATGAATCTACTTTGTGGTTTTGGATTTACTCAGACACATCTGAATTTTTTTACTTTGAATTATGGGATGAACTTGATCATGCA
>NZ_WJYH01000132.1:0-215 GCF_009668065.1 Acinetobacter sp. RIT698 | reverse complement strand
GCATCTTTAGCGGTAACTGTTGCTGAAACGCCAGATAGTACAGATTCAGTTTCACCATTGACCAAACCTGTTGCAGTAAAGCCAGCAGCAGTTTGATCTTTACCATTATAAATAGTTGATACGCTATTGGCAGTTACGGTGGCTTTAGCTTTGGCGATATCTAAAGCCCCATCAACAAAGCTTAAATCATAATTCTTATCTAGACCTGTTGCGGT
>NZ_WJYH01000131.1:0-239 GCF_009668065.1 Acinetobacter sp. RIT698 | reverse complement strand
GCATTGTGACGATCACGTGCACGTGTACCTGAATAATTGATTCCTTGAGCACCATCAATGATATTTGCTGATGTGTAAGTAAACATCGTATCTTGTGGCAAATCAGCTTCACATACGATTGAATTACCATCCCAATAACTGATTGCACGAAATAAACCTGCAAGTTTGCTTAAAATATCAAAAGCAGATTCGGCACTTTGAATATACACATTACAAGTGAACCGTGGTTCTTGCTCACC
>NZ_WJYH01000130.1:0-330 GCF_009668065.1 Acinetobacter sp. RIT698 | reverse complement strand
CGCAAACTGATCTTGATCCGCACGGTTAATATTGAATTGTTCTGCCACGTTTTCAGCGGTTTGTGGCATGCTGTCCACACCATACAATTCTTTGAGTTTTGGATTGATAAAACGCCAGCCCATGGTGGTGTCTTCAATCTTTTGACTGCGTCCAAAAGCACTGTCCGACTTACCCATCACATAGGGCGCACGGCTCATGCTTTCTACACCACCGGCAATGATTAAATCTGCTTCATTGGCTTTAATGGCGCGAGCTGCCATGGCAATCGCATCCAGTGACGATCCACATAGACGGTTCACAGTGGTTGCTGGCACTTGGTATGGCACACC
>NZ_WJYH01000013.1:0-96047 GCF_009668065.1 Acinetobacter sp. RIT698 | reverse complement strand
GGCTGAACCTCTAAAAATCTGATATGCATAAGTACCATTTGAATCTGTTCCGTGATATCCAAATAAAGATCCATATCGCTGAGGCATATATAGTGTATTTGCTGTTGGATTACCTTGTTGCCAATCCCCGTGAGCAGTTACAGCAAATTTATTCACACCCAACACATTCGCAAAACTAGAAACTGTATTCACATTTGCTAGAGATGCAATAGGCGCAAGACTATAACCACCAATGCCTGCATCACCTAAACCTAGCGCAGATTTTGCACCAGATATTGTTGCTCCACCTGTACCACCTTTAGCAATCGGTAAAACTGTTGGCAATGCACCTGCACCATCAGCACCAAGTTGATTATAAACTTCTGTAAAATTCGCATTCGTTTTTGTGCCAGTTGAGCGAAAAGTATCTCCACCAGCACCAGTAGGTGCAGTACCTAAATTAATTGTTTGCTTAGCCATATTTTTCTCACTAAAAAGCCCCAGCTAGTGGGGCGTGAAGTTAATTAGATTTAAGGGTAAAAAACTTGGGTAAAAGTGGTGGAGATAGTCCAGATCATTCCACCTACTTGACTCGGTGTATAACTTGTATCTGTTTTAACTCTCACCTCTCCATCCAAAGGAGAATTCCATAGAAATGAATCAGAGCCTTTATGTCGATCAAAAAAAGCTTTGATTTGAAGAATTTCTTCCTTGGTAGATGTAAATTTGTAAGGCCACTCCCCCTTTTTATTGTTGATGCCTACTGAGATATTCTGCTCGTAGCCATCTCCAAATTTAGAAGTCAAAATATTGAAGTTTTGTTTGCCTGAGTTTCCATCCAGATCACACGGAAATGTAAATTTTTCATTGCTCATAAATTGCGTCCAATAAAAAACCCACTCAGGTGAGTGGGTTTATGGTTAAGGAAATTAAAATTCTGTTATTGTAATTTATTAAGCTTTTTTTGCTTATTCGATCCATGGAACACTTTTTCTAGGTCCATATATGTAACCATCAACAATCCAAAATTTCCCACCATCTTTTGGTCCATAGATATACCCATCTGCTATCCAATATCTACCACTGTTTTTAGGCCCATAAATATAACCACTTGCAATCCAAAATCGCCCCGAAAGCTCAGCGCCATATATATAATCACTATTAATCCAATAGCCTGTGTACATAAAGCAAATCCTTTTTATATGTATATTATTTTTAACAAGATACTAATTTTGAGGTCAAAAAGAAACCTCCCGAGGGAGGTTTAAGTTAACTTATAAGCATTTTTATGCTAAAGAAAATAAGTTTTGTTCGTTTGGCTTTTTTAAGGTATCACAGAAAAACATTACTTCTTTAGCTCTAATTCGATGATAAGCACTATAATTTAAGTCATAGTCTGTCATAAAATAATCGCTATAAATATCAATTATCTCATCACACTTATCATAAGAAACAATCCATTTTGTTTTGATATTATCTAAAGCATTTTTAATACAAACATGATCATCATGATTGTAGAAGTTTCTATAGAGCCCTTGACCTTTGACATAGTAAGGAGGATCTAAATACACTAATGAATTTTCAGGAAGCAACAAGTCAACTCTATTAATTAGATCCAATGCATCTTCATTGTAGACATGGATTTTTGAAGCATTTAAACCAACTTTTTCAATTCTTTTTTTAAGGTTTACTTTATTGAATCTAGCATCAAGTGTGTATTGTCCATCTTGCTTTTTACCACCAATTACACCGCCTTTTAATATTCCAGACCTGTTAGTGCGATTCATAAAAAAAGCTGCAAACCCTTTTATCAATACATCATCACATTCAATATCGTTTAGGATCGTCTTTTGCTTGTACCACTCATCCATATTGACGGGCGTATCAATCAATAATCTTAAGAATTCTTCTGTGTTTTTGGTAATAGACTCCCAAAAACTATAAACAGCTTTGTCTATATCATTGATATGAATATCAGATACATAGTTTGAGTATAGTAGATCGAGGGCGACCCCTGCTCCACCCGCATATGGCTCAAGGTAATGACCACCCACCAAGCTATTTTCTTCAAAAATAGTCTTTACCACTGGTGCAAATTTTCCTTTTCCACCAGGATAACGTAAAGGCGTATTGTATAGGTCAACGCTCATGAATGATCCAATAATCTTTTGACCATTTTAACAGGTTTCATTTGAGATGGCCATAACCTATTTATGGATTAAGAAATTCTGAGACTGAATCTTTCATTAACGGATGCGTTTTTCCTACAACGCCAATAATAGCCGTCTTGAGCTTTTCCTCAAAACCTATGAATTCTTTAGGATTTCTTTTGATCATAACCATGAACGGGTTATCAGCAATTTTCCCTTTTATTAGTTTTTGAATTTTATCATGCTTGTAGAAACTTTTGAATTTCTCCCTAGTCCTTCCATCATCATCTTTGGATTTCCCTCTCTTATTTTCAACTATTTGTTTTAGGTCATAATCATCATCTGGTAGCGAACCAATATCAAGAAAATCAAATACAGGTTGAGCAATTCTTTCAAACACTGGTCTAGTAAAACCAGAATTATTCCTCCAATACAAATCATCTTTTGGTAACTTATAGAGAAAATCAAACAACAATTGATCTGGTGGTAAATCAGTTGGTAACTTTATAGTATTGAAAAACTTATCCCCATTCTCCTCATCACCATCAAAAACAATTATGCTATTTCTATAGAACTCTGGAATTTTCTTTTCAATTAACGAAAGATAGTTTTTGCAACCTAATGTTATATCTTTCATTGGATTAACAAGCTTGAGTGTATTACGGCTCCTAGCTAACATTCTATAAAATTCGTAAGCTTCCCCATCTTCAAAATATACATTGATTTTAGGTATTTTCTTTTCAGGTTCAAGCTCGACAGTATCGATGAAGAGATCTGCTAAAATTTTACTCCATGGCTGATCCTCTAAAACGTCAACCTCACCATAGGTATCCGTCATATAAATCGTTTTATAGTTTTTTTTATCAGTTTTTGATTTTTCAAATATATCCTGAATTATTAAGGGTGAATGAGAAGTAAAAATAATTTGTAAATCATATCTTTTTGCAAATCGTTCAAGTGTTTTAATTACTTCCACTTGAGCTGCGGGAAAAAGTCCGGCATCCAACTCGTCAATTAATACAATGCCACCATGATAATTATTAAACTCTTCTTTCAGCTTCTTGAAAGAATATAAACCCATTAAAATTTGACCAGTATTATCCTCACCTACAGAAACAGATTCATGGTCATAAGAATCGCCATGTACTACCATAGAATCAATTGTGCCAGTGGTTCCAGAAATATGCTTTCCTGTGCTTTTACCTAACATTCTGTTATTTTCACGGGTAAACTCATTTTTAATACCCTGTAAATACTCAGATTCTTCACTTAATTGATACTTATCCCTTTGTGCAATTGGAAGTAATCTTTTTAAGCTAAGATAAATAACAGGATGTGTAACATTTCTACTTGGATTTTTTGCGATAGGTGTAACAATATTATTTCTAACAACTGGTCGAGCCCTTGATCTATCTGCAGAATTATAAAGACCAAGCTTTAAATCAGTTAATTCAGATTCAAAAAATGCATCATACAATTCATATTCAACATCCATTGATCCTGGTAAATCGTGTTTAACAGAAAGTCTAAAATGTTCAGAAAAAGCCGACTTAAATGGTTTACCTGATAATGTCTTAAAATCTAAATCACTATTAGTTGAGTAATCTTTATCAAAACTAAATATCTGAGCTATCATTCCTAAAATAGTTGATTTTGATGTACCATTTTTACCACAAATAACTGTTATTCTATTTCCTAAATTTATTTCTAAATCAGAAAGTCCTCTAAATTTTTTTACTTTAATTTTCTCAAGTTTAGTTAATTTAGATCCCATGTCTACCCTACCAATTTATATTCTTAATCAAGTTTTTTTAAAATAATCTCAAGCCCACCAAAGCGCTTAGTCAGTTCTTCTAAAAGCTCTTCAGTTGATAAAGTGGAATTATCAAGCTTATTTGTTTTAAAACTTTCTTGAAGTCTAAGAACCACTTCAGCATTAATAGACCGACTATTATTAATGGCCGCATGCTCTATTTCTTTTTTCAACTCGATAGGCACTCGAATATTAATTTGAGGGTCTGCTCTAGACATCACTTTGAAGCTCAAAAAATTTATATAAGAATAATAGTATTACCGTGCTTGACACAATAGTATTACGGTTATATATTTATATCACCGTAATAAAAATAGAGTTCATATGGCTAGAAATGACCCTCAAATTAATATAAGAATTCCTGAATCTACTTTAGAGAAGTTCAAAACAGAAAGCGGAAAAGAGCGAAGGAGTTTAACGGCTCAATTAAATTTACTAATTGAAGATTGGTTAAATAAAAGATCAGTTAAACCAGAATAAATAAAAACCCGATCTAGATCGGGTTTTTATTTATTCAAAAATCTATCATTTTTAACCAATAATTCTATTCATGAAGTTTTTCCATATACTCATCAGTTATATGGTCTTCGACAGTTAACCACCCTAAGCTACTTTTACCATTATCTACTACGTCTATGTGATTGTCGCCTTTGTAGACTAAAACATCTTTACCTAAAAACTTTAATGAATTCCAAAAAGAAGAACCACTCAATACCTCAAGAGCAAGATGAATATCGTCACGAAGTTGATCGAGTTCTTGTGTGTAGTCTAAGCTCAGATTATTTAAAAGCTTTCCAAAAACAACACGCCTTTTCCCATTCTTTAAATGAAAGACTTTCACATCAGCATTTGTGGGAGCGGAACTCTGCTTTAATAAAAAGCTATCTTCTAATCTCGCAACAATATCAGCATTCATCGAACGATTATGCTCTTTAGCTGATTCAACAATCTTATCTTTGAGATCCTGCGTCATACGCATCTTGTATTCAACGTCTGAACTTCTAGCCATTTTTCTGCACTCGAATTATTTAATTTATAATAGTATCCCCAATGGGGATTGACAAGAAGTTTTTAACGTTTTAAATTACAAAACATCCCCATAGGGGATATGAAAAGCCTCGATGACTTTGGACGGCTATCGAGGCTTCTATCAACTTTCTTTCAAGGAAAAGTGACATGACAAGTCTAACATTAAGTTTCAACGAAGTGAAATTTAACCCTGTTCAACAGGATGGTCAGATCTGGTTATCTGCTGGTGAACTAGCTAGAGCCTTGGGGTATGCAAAGGCAAATGCTGTTACTCAGGTTTATGATCGTAATCAGGATGAGTTTTCACCAAATATGACTCAAATTATTGATAATCCTCAGAGCCTCAATTTGAGGCTGCGGATTTTCTCATTACGGGGCTGCCATCTTATTGCTATGTTTGCTAAGACTGCAATAGCTAAACAATTCCGCAAATGGGTACTCGACATTCTTGATAAAGAAGTCGGTCAACCAGTAGCTAAAACACATAAATCTGAACGCGAACCCCTAACCAATGCTGTAAATCTTCTCGTGGCCAAGACTAAACATCTTAACTATAGCGATGCTTACAAACTCGTTCACCAACGATTTAATGTAAAACACATCGATGAGATTCCTTACGATGAAATCCCTGTAGCGGTTGAGTATGTTCATCACTTGATTGCTTTGTATAGTCAGGCAAACAAACACAAAGACACTGAGCCACATATTCAAGCTGTATTAAGTGATAAAGACGTTCAATTTCTAATGTGGTATGTGCCGATTCTTGCGAAGTTCGTTAAGAATGAACTCTACCCTGCTCTAACAGTTATTCAAAGCAGTTATGCAGGTCGCCTAATTGGACTAACTCAAGAAGTCTCATGTCACGCCAACATTTTAAACCGAAAAGCAATTGGCTATGGCTTAACGCTTAAGCATGTTGGTGATAAGCAACCTCATTCAATGGAATGGTATTTAGCTTGAATAATTGATACAAAAAACAGGGCTTTTGCCCTGTTTTTAATTTTTAAATTCTTTTTCACAATAAGGTGAAGCGTTTGATAAGGAATTGTCAGGTTTGTATTGATAAGTTGCCCCACCAAAATACGATACTTTCAAAGTTAAAGAAGATGCATCATTTTTAATAATAGTTTGCTTTAAACCATTTTGCATAAATAGTGAATCCCCATTGATTTTAAACTTCTCTAATGTGTCTTTGTCATTATAGCTAGCACACATCAACCCTGTACCATCATCATTAAACTTAATTGTGACAAGATAAGGACCATTATTACCAGACCAAAAACCTCTTAAATTTGTGATGGTGGGTTGCACATTAGTAAAGTTATTATTCGTCATTTCTGAAACAGGACTTACGCAACCAACTAAGCCAACTACGACACTTAATCCTAATATAATTTTCTTCATCACAAACTCTTAATTTATTTTGAATAAATCTAACATTTGAATGAATAAAAAGCTACCGAAGTAGCTTAACGTCTATTCTTTATTGCTTTATCTAATAGATAGCCTTGTTTCAAATTCCTTTGAATACCTCTATCAACCCCGTCATCAATCTTCTTATCCATCATTTTTCCAATTTGCACCAATAAATCTCCATTTGATGCAGTTGATGTTTCAACTGTTTCATTGGAGTAGTTGTTGATGATGATATTTGGCTGTGAGGCTACATTTGTTCTGGCTTGACTAATTTCATCATATTGCCTCCTTTCATTATAAGAATTACCGACAATCCCGCCATCTGAATAACCACCAGTTTTGCGTAGCTTTTCAACATTCCCAACTCCACCCCAGCGCTTGATGTCTTCTTGAGAGAATACGACTTCACCCTTATGAACTATGCCTGCTGGATCATGCTTTCCACCTGAACCCGTATAGCCTCCATTTGAGAATCCTGCAATTGTCTGGGCAGCAATTAAGCCAACGGAGGCATAACCAAGCCCTCTCACAAGCGCAGCGGCAGGAACCCCTAGAATTGGACCTAACTCCAGAGCCTTAGTTGATGCTAATTCGGTGCTGATAATTGCTTGAGCGATTGCTAAGGCTTGTTGTGTTAAAAACATCGCCTTATAAGCTGCGCTCTGCTCACCAGTTGCATCTTTAACCATGGTAGTTACACCACCCCAAACAGAACTAGCTTGGGTCAATAAGGAGTTATAGCCATTAAGCCTTTCATCTTGGATTTGGCGTTGTAAAACCTTCTCATCCTCAACCCCTTTCATTTTGATTAAAAGAAGTTGATTTTGATAATTTTGCTCAGCCTGTAACAACATTTGATTACGTGTTTCAGCTTCAATCAAGTACTGATCTTTGTCATCCTTCTTATTAATATCCTTAACAGAATTTTGATAAGAATCATAAGCACCACCTATAGAAGAACCATATTGATTTTGAAACTGCCACTGTGCAAGTTGTGGTTGAGTCATTGTGTTTTGCGCAATTACCTCATAATAAGCACGTTGCAATTCACCAGTTTGCAGTTCTAAAGCGGCTTTAAACTCATTGAGTTTGTCTTGTTGCAGTCTATGGTATGCCGCTAGTTCGTAGTCATGAAGTTGTTTAAGAGCAGCCTTATACTTAGCCTTACTCTCTTCACTATACTTACCTTCGGCATCAAGCCTTAAAACATTAGCATCGTAGGTATATTGAAGCTTCTGTGATTCAGTATATTTGTAGCCATTTAGCTCATAATCTTGTTGAAGATCATTAAGTTTCTTTTGTGCTTCAAATCGAGTAGTTAACTGAGCTTCATATGTTTTCTTTTCATCACCAGATAAAGCCGAATTTTCACGAATCTTCTTGAGTTGATCCTTATATTCTTGCTCCTCTTGAAGACCTTTAGACATAAAATCCTTACGGATTTTTTCGGCTTCTTCTTGGGACTTTTCAAGTAGCTTTACCTGATCATTTAAGAGCGATTCATAGTCTTTAGAACTCCCTGAAAAGCCGCTAATACCCCCCATATAGCCATAATAATCTTTGATGTACTGATTATTATATTTACCAAGATTTTTGCCTTTTTGGACATTTCCCTCACCTGCATGATAGGCACGAACAGCCTTCTCTACGTTTCCATTGAAAAGTTTCAATAGATATGAAAGATATTTTGCAGCACCTTCGGCAGATTGCGCTAAGTTATAACGATCTTTAACGCCATACTGATCACCAGTTCCTTTAAGAAATTGGAAACCACCTGCAGCACCAGAACCTTTGTTATATGCATTTGCATTACCACGAGATTCAATCATATGAATCGCAGACAACATTCCGCTTGGTAGCCCATACTTGCCTTCTAGTCCACCGAAGTTGTATTTAGCAGCATTAACCTTAACTTTTTCGTTGACCTGTAAGACTTTAAGTTGCTTCTCAAGCTCTTTAGTTCGATCTTTTTCGGATTTACTTGCTACATCCGATAGTGTTTTACGCTTCTGATCTAAGACCCATAGATCATTTAAAATTTTAGCTTGCTCGGTGGTTAACTGAACATCTCTTTCAATTTTGTTCTCTTTTCGCCAATTAAGTGCAAAATCAGCAAAAGTTGAAGCTTTCTGTTTATCACCACCAATATTTTTCAATTCTCGATTATAAGTATTAATCCAATAATTATCGTCAAGCATTGATTTGTTGGCAGATTTTCGGAGTTCACTTAGTCTCTGTTCATTGGCCAATTGCTTCCGTTTCTCTTCCGTTACCTCTTTTTCAGCAGCTAAAACACCTTGATGCTGACTTAAATAAGTATTTCTAAAATCAATTTGCTTCTTAAGCTCAACGTTCACACCAGCTACTGAATTCTTGTAGCTATCCGCTTGCTTTGATTGAGCAATAAATGAATCAATTGTTTTTTGAGGAATTGGAAGATTTTCCAAAAATATCCGCGATAATTGCGTTGCTGAAATTGTTCCTTTGCTATAACTATCTAGAGCATTTTTAGCAATAATTAATTGTTTTGCTGAGGCACCAGAATTTTCACTGATTTGAAGAAAGGATTCAGCTGATTTAACAATTGACTCTTTAGAGTTTGAATATGACTCATTTAGACGCTCAGACTCGTTTGTTAGCTTTGAAATTTTGTCTGCATTTTCCTCATAAAGACCTGAAGCTTTAGCCATATAGCTGTTTGCTAATTCTTTCTGATAACCAAATTCACGTGCTGAACTTATACCCTCATCTAATTGAGCAAAATAACGCTGCGCACTTTTAATCTCCCCATCTGTAAATAATTTTGATTTACTCAGATTCTGAAGTGCAGCAGCTGTACTTAAACCTTCTTCCTTGATCTTTTTAAGTTGATCAAGCATTAGGTTTTGACGTTTAATTTCTTCATTACTTATTGACTCAGAATTACCTGTTACCATTCCCAATAAGCTATCTTTAGCTTTTGAAACATCAGATTGTGATTTTTTGATTCTTTTATCAATTTCATCCATTTCTGAGATAAGTTTAGCTGCTGATAATTTACTATATTCAGCTGCAATCTCTCTAACCGATTGCTTTTGAATATTAAGAGAGTTTGTAGCTGAGTCTGTATTGTCTCTCATTAAAAGCATTGATGCGCCAACGGCCGCAACAATACCTACTAATCCCCCAGCTCCACCAAGTAATCCGAGCAAACCACGACCAGCTCCCATTGTTGCATTATTTGCTACAGCTGATCTTGTTCTAGCTGCCGCTAAAGCATTTTCAGTAGCTGTTAATTCTACGTTGATGGCTGCTTGCTGTTGACGCAATAACCCCATTCTCAATTCAGAATTAATTGCACCCTGATCTGAAATTTGTTTTTTCTTACGAGCTAATTCTAGTTTCAACTCTTCGATAAGTTGCGCGCGTGTAGCTTGAAGATTAACTAATTTAGCCTCCGCGCCTGCCAATTCTTGTGCTGCGGCTACTTTTTCAGCTTCAATCGCTGCCCATTGAATAGCTGTTTGTTCAACTAATTGGGTAGCTTTTCCATATCCTGCAACTACACTTTTATAAAGTGCAGGAATATAAGTGCCAACCCAATAAGCACCACCGATCATAGCAATGTTGGTTACATTGTTAAGGTTTTCTGCGAGTAAAGTTAGAGATCCTGAAATTGCATTTGCAGCCCCACTCCCTTTACCAGCCTCACCCACAAACTTAGTGACTTCATTGGATAATTGCGTGAATGACTGAGCAATAGTGAAATCTGTTTTGCCGAATAGTTCATTTACTGAGCCACGTGCCTTTGTTAAAGCATCAACAAGTACATCACCTGTAATCTTTCCTTCTGCAGCAACTGAACGTAATTGACCTACTGTGATTCCCATACCTTGAGCAATTGCCTTTGCAAGTCCAGGCGCTTGCTCCATAACAGAGTTAAGCTCTTCACCTCTTAGAACATTGGAAGCCAAAGCTTGTGAAAATTGAACTAATGCAGCTTCTGCCGAAGCAGCTGAACCACCACTAATTGCGATTGCTTTAGCAACTGTGTCAGTTAATTCTGCAGTTTTCGCTTGAGTAATGTTTAAACGCTGTGCATTGTCGGAAAAACGTTGATAGATCTGTGCAACCGAATCCCATGCTTGTGCAGTGTTTTGAGCGATTTTGAAGGTATCGTTCATTGCACTATTGAGTTCAGATTGGCTCTTAGTGACTAATTTAAGTTTGTTGTTTAAACCAGTATAAGTATCCACCTTAGCTATCGCAGTACCAACAGTCACAACTCCTGCCAAATACCCAGCCAACTGACGTGCTGCCACTGACATAGAGTTCATTGAAGTAGTTGCGTAATTACCAGTGCGTTCGATACTTTGTAGCTCTCGATCTAAAGCACGTGCATTACGTGCTGCTTGTTCTGAGCTAATTTCAATAATGAGTACGCTGCGTTGTTCAGCCATGGCTTTTCCTTTAGGCGTAAAAAAAGCGCCTAAGGGCGCATTGCGGACAATAAAAAACCGACCATTTGTAGGTCGGTTTATTTCAGAACTTGAGAGTAAAAATATGCAAATGAGACTATTAGAGCTGAACTAGCTATTCCTAATTTAAGTATCAAGTTTGCAAGAGAGTTGATGGTTTTTACTTTATCTGCAGCTTTTTGACTCATTTCACCAGTAACTATGATTTTTGTGAGCAAAATTTACCACCAGCGAACCGAATCAATATAAGCTGGCAACCGAATAAGCAGAATTACTACAAACAAAATAAATGCAGCCTGCCATAGAGTTTTTCGAACTTCCTTAGGTGTAACTTTTACAATTTCCACGGTAAATACTCCTAGAAATTTAAATGTGAATCGGTTATCTTTATTGGACATTAATTTATTTATCCTTTTGTTCTTAGTCGTTCAAATGGAAACAAAAACCTCAGTGCGCCAACACTGGGGTTTTTTCATACGCATTAAAAAAGCCAACTTGTTAGGTTGGCTTCGCTTGGTTAAATCTTAAATCTTGTCAATGGGTATTGATAATTCTATGAGTTGTAGTGGTGCGGTTCACAACTAGACCATCATTTTTTATTCATTTCACTCAAGTACTTCCCATCCAGCGCAAAAATACACTCAACAAAAAGCCCTCGATCTAAGTCACAACCATACACATCAAAATAGCTTTTAATGTCAGCAAGAGTGAGTGAGTCATAGAACCCACCACCCCGCGGAAAGGCAATAAAACGTCGAGCCTTTGAAATTAAATTAAAGGCTTTGATGATGTGATCTGCCGTGAAACTTGGTTCTAAACGCTCAGGCTGTTTTATGCCGAGCTTTTGGTAGACTTCTGCGGTTTTTTCTTCGCACCATTTGATGTTTCTTTGTTCGTAGTGCTTGAGGACTTTCCCACTTCATCAGCAATCTCTTCAGTCTTAGAGTCATGGATCACTTTAGCCTTTTCCATGATGAAGACGATAATTTCAAGTGATTGCTTTGAACTTGTGCAGATCAATTCAGCATTTTGCGCGCTGTATTCGATCGGCTTCTTATCCTTACCGACTAGTCCAACCCAGCCGAGCAATAAGTGTGAAACAGCACGATTAAAACCTAATTTAGCCTTAACCGCTCCTTCATCTGTTACTGCCTTAATGCCTGCAAGCTCTTGCTCAGCCTGAATCCCATTAAGTTCAAGCGAACGCTGAAATGATGGCTTATCAATACTCGCAATGAGTAATTTCACGCCATCTTTAAAATCAAACCATTCTTGAACGTATTCAATGGACTTCTGTTCTTCGATTTCAATTAACATGATTAAGGCCCCACAACTACAGGAATACGTGTAAGAGTCGGTGCAACATCCGCGACCGTGAATGAAAACTGAGTAGTTAATACATCACCTGCGCCACCACTTGGCAAAGGTGCAGATACTTGAACCTTAGGTAGTTTAAGTGTGTATTTATTACCTGCAGTATCTTTCAATGAATATTCAAGGCCGATCGGCTCATTTAAGAATTGTTTTTCATAAAGTTCTGCAGTGTTTTTGGACCATGCGATTGTGAAGTTACCACTGCCTTTCATAATGGTTTCTAAGATTGCGGCAATGTTATTTTCATAGTCTAAGCACTTCTGAATTTGCATCGTATTATCAATGGTTAATTCAATCTGTGTGATACACATTCCTGGTTTCTTTTCACCATCAATAAGAATGTCGCCGGTAGATAGACTAGTTAAAGGTACTGCATCCACTGCGGGTGTTACGGTACCAGTAGGTGCTACAGCATAAGCTGTACGCTTCATTCCCATAATTGCGAATTTAGAAGTCACAATGCCACTATCAGGAATCGATAAAGTCCACTGGTTAATGTGGCAACCGGTGAAAACTTGGAAATTATCAATATCACTAAAGCCACGGATAATTGATAGGGTTTTTCGAGTAGTGCCTCCAAAGGTTAAAACGTTGCTATTCCAAGCATTGAAGGCAACTAGTTCTAGAACTTTATCTTGAATCCCATATGCCCATTCAGACTCAATATCGCCTTGCACTTCAACACCAGTTACCAAAGTACCGGCTGCAATTCGTGAATCTTTGATCGTTTGCGATTCAGTTGTTTGTGCTGATGCATCTAAACCATTGGTGGTAAATGCAAATGTATTCCAAGTTGTTGCAATCACACCAGGTGATGCCTCAAAACCAACTCGGGTTAATTGTTTAGCTCCAGAACTCATGAAGTTCTCCTTAATTTAGGCATAAAAAAACCTCCTTTAAGGAGGTGGATAAAGTTGCTAGAAAGTGAGATTTGAAATCTAACCCTCTAGTTTTAAACTTGGTTGAGCATATTCAATCAGCTCATCTAATTTTTTCAGTATCTGTGGTCTAATTTGTTTTCCACCAACACTTAGAATTCTTCCTGCATTTGATAAGGTTTCTTTCCACTGATCGGCAAGCAAGGATAATTTTCCAATTTCAATTTGGATGCCGTTTAATGTATTGCGAGCCAATTCTTCTTGCTCAATGTAAAACTTGCGGATTTCAAAACCCTTTTCATTTCGTTCCATCATTCCAAGATGTTTTGTCATATCTACAGAAATAATGTATTCAGTTGTTGGACGTCCACCTTTTAGGTTTTCGTCTTTTTTGACGAAAACCATATAATCAAAATTTTCTTCAAATTTGCATTGAGTAATACGTCGCTTAATCCAATGAGAAAACTCTGCTTTGACTTCTAGCATTTTGTGCAAATCACGGGCATTTACGCCTAGTTGAATTTTTCCATTAAGCTCCACTTCGATAAATGGACTTTTACCTTCAATTTTTACAATTGCATTCATTGATATGCTCCGACTACTCATAAAGAAAAGAAAGCCAACAAGAAGATGCAATGAGTAGTCGAAACGACCATCTTCCTTTCAGGAGCTACCCTAGTCGGCTTGGATGCCATATTTCAGGCATTAAAAAAGCCGACTTGTTAAATCGGCTTCGCTTGTTAAACTTTAAATATTTGTCAATAGTTAACGTTACACCTACTGGGGTGTTTAATATAAATTCAATCACTTAAAGACAAAAAAACCGAACTAGTTAGCTCGGCATTAAGATTAAATTCTATCAATTAGCTTATATAAATTGGGAAGAGCTTCATTTTACTTCTACTTATAGATGTCTTAGTTGAAGCTTCTTAAGCCTCGCTCATTAAAGGATCGCACAAAAGTTTTAGCCGAATACTCCTGTCCTGCCTGCCTCATACAGCTGTAGGCTAAAATCAAACTAGCGAATGCGCCAATAATCATTAAAACAAATATATACGATTGATTTTCTAAAGATTTATTAATATATCTCTCAAATTCAACACTAAATATATAAGGACTAAATCCAATCATAGCGAATACCAAGTAACCTACAAATAACCATCTAATTTTTGTTTTAGAACTATCGTATGACAATAAAATTATCTCGTTAGTCTCGCTATTCCTTATCAAGGTTATGAATTTTTTACTTTTAAAATATTTTGGCGCCCAATAATCTAAATTAACAGACTTTATTAAAAATTTTAGATCAATAATGTCAGCATTATCATTACGCAATATTAATTTTGAATACCTGTTTTTTTTAGGTCGATTCACATCATCATCTGAAGCGGCAAGCACATCGTTTAATTTTTCAGAAATATCAAAATCTGTTTTTCTTTGTTCAGTGGATCTTTTTGAGTTATCTCTTGATGACCTCCACCACTCAATTAAAAAGCCAGCAATAATTGTTAAAATAGTTCCCACTAATTTTTCAAGCATTTTGTTATCTATAAAGTTAATAAAAATTTAAAATAACATATTTTCAATTCACTCTAAATTCAGCTCTAACTATCTTAGCGTAAAAATTATCATCATCCATATCTTGTGGCGCATGGACTTTATAGACTTCAAGAAAAGAAGCACCAAAGGATTGTAAGAAATCACGCCATTTAACACATAGATTTGTCATTTCAATCGTGCCTGTATTCTTTGGTGCAAAGCATTGAATTGAAATAGTGCCTATATCTCGAATACAGGGTTCATTTCCAATACCTGCAATCAAACTATCTCCATACTGAATATAAACTTTGCACCAAAGTTTATCTGATGGTGGATCAAACGGCTTACCATCTGGCGTTTTCTGATTCTCAATCCGAAGATTTGTTTTTTCCACGCCATTGAATTGACCTATTCGCTTGTATATCGCCAATTCAGCTTCCGATAATGTCATCATTTATATCTACTCGTAACTGACTGGAAAGTGATTGAATAAATACCTAAAGGCGCTTGGCCCGAATGTCCATTTTCTAGAGCAACTGCATAGGGTAAATTATTACTAATAAAAACTCGCATACCCAATTGAACACTTAGTATTTTAGCCATCCCATCTGCAATGCTTGTGGTGCCTGTTGTATCTTTTTTCTCAAAGTCGATGGTGTAATCCACACTGCCAATTGAAACTCGATTATTTCCTCTGAAAGCCCCTGTATCAACTGGACTTCTAAGGATCACACCTTGAAGCATTGCTGCTGTGATTTTTCTTTGTAATTCTGATCCATCACGTAGTACTTGGAGTGTGAATTGTGATGGTCTAAATCCTTTCCAAGTCATATTTCACCCATTAAAAAACCACCCGAAGGTGGTTTTTATTATTTATAAGCAGATTCAGTAAGTATTCTATATAAAAATTCTTTAAGTTGATCTGAGTCAAAACTATTTAATTCTTTTAAGGGTAATGTAATTTCAGATTCTTTAAGCTGAAAAGTAGCACTATCTTGTTCAAGATTTAAAAAGCTTTTATGGAAATATATGTGTTCTGCTCTGTCTACATTATTTATGTAGTCAAGAAAAATCTGCATCAATAGATCATAGTTAGTAATATCTTTAATCTTCGGATCCAATAATCTTTTATTAACTAAATACGCAGACAAATCTTTTAATATTAATTCAGTAGGTAGCATTATGTGTACTCGAATTCAAGTTGAAATAAATCATACACTTTTTCAATAAAATCCAAAATTTATTTTATAGCTTTATGTAACTCTCAACTGGCAAACCCAAATACTTCCACTTGGATCTTTACCTACATTCAAAATTTTGAATTTACCATCTGCCACCCAAACATCATCAATCTGAGGCACACCTGTTACTTCATTTTGAAGCACAGTAGCTTTTACATCCTCAACTTGATAATCAATAGGCTTTACCAAATCGCGCTTATATGAGCCAAATACACCACGTCCAGAGTATTGTTCAACGGTCACAGTAGGATAAGTTTGTGTTTCAAAGTCGAAATCACCAGATTGGATTTCTTTGGAACATGTGAAGGTGGTGATGGTATCAGCTAAATCACTATCAAATGCCTCTGCAATATCGGTCTGCAATTCGTCTCTCAATCCCATCACAATTTCCTTACCATTTGAACTCGAGACTTTGTGGTATAAGGCTTAATCAAATCCAAAATGAATTGCACTACTGCATTAATGGATTTAGAGCCATCCTGATATACCTTTTCGCTTTCAACGCTGTCAGCTTTAACACGTTTGGATTTAAGCTCTTGATCTTTATCAATATAGAGTTTTTTATCAATAATGCCTTTGATGATTTCAAAGGATGCATCTTTTAAATCCTCTGGCACATCATCAACATTTTCATAATCTTTAACCTTGCGAGCGATTAAATATGCTCGACTTTTCTTAAGAAGTTGAGCCTTGTCACTTTCACTTTGGTTATTCCAAGTATCCCCAAGCGCTTGCTCAACTTCCGATTCAGTGACAAAACTCATAACCCACCTATTTTGCTTTGGTTGTTTTCGGTTTTTCTTCATCCGTTTTATCGGCGTTTGCTTCCAATTCGGTGATACGGGCTTTCATTGCTTCAATATTATTTTGAAATGCAATAAATTCCCCTTTTGATGTTTTAAGTTGGTCTAAAGCTTCATCACGTTCTGCAACCACTTCTTCACATTCAGCTTTTGCTTCATCAACAACAGCCTGTAATTCAGGCGTGATGCCTACATTAACTTGAACTGATAGAGCCTGAGCATTTAAGAACGCATAGGCTTGTTTTACTGCTTCAGCATTTGGGAATTCATCATCGACTTCAACTGAAGTTGCGGCAGAGATAACACCTAGAAATGAAGTCCGGTAGCAAACATTTGGCTGCTGATTTTCAGGAATTGTATTTGTATAAATTACTTTCACTTTGTTCTCCAAAACAAAGGCGACCGAAGCCGCCAAGTTTATTAAGGTGTACCTGAGATTACCGCAGCAAAAGGCACAAGTTTACGATCAAACACACGCTCCCAATTCGCAGCATTTGCATATTGAGCAATTGTTGGAGTTTTATTTGGATCTTCCTCGCCTTTCCATGAGAACCCTGCAGGCTGCAAGATGTAAGTCTTACGCTCCACGATGATTTCAGAACCACCACCGTTACCACCTAATGCATCACGCTGAACTTCAACTGGATTAGTTGGAGTACCCTCACCATAACCGAAGGCACCCGTACCAAAGAACATTGAAAGGTATTGATTTGCGCCATAAGTAAGACCATCATCCATAAAGATTGGCTTACCAAGGTAGGTGGTTAAGATGATGTTACCTTGAGAGTCTTTCACATACTCAATCAGGTCTTTTTGCACCATCTGCTTCATAACAACAGAGTGCACGCCAATTGCAGCAAACTGATCAGCTGCATCACCAGCGGTAAATGCTGCATCCTGCATTGCCGTAGCTGTCATCGCTGCCCCTGCATCAATAACCATATCACCTGAGTTGTTTGCAAGATTCGACGCAATCACGCCACGTGCTGCACCTAACAAATAACGCTGCCATTGACGCTCCCAATACTTTCCATAACGGTTGCGAATGTGTTGCATTGGTTCGCTGTTGGCAAGCTCAGTCGTTAAATCTGACACGCCATAAGGCTTGTTGAGATAGAGTGTACGAGCTTGCATCTTGCCTTGCGACGCCTTACCCACTTTACCTTTTTGATCTGGATCATCTGTAGAGACGTTTGCTTCTTCATTGGCATCAAGATCTTGCCAGTAAGAGACTGTTGAAGTGCCTTGACCATTATTTGCAATGTCGCTCAAAGCTGGGTTTTTGGTAACGATACCTGACTGATAAACTGCCGTTTTTTCAGGTGAATTCACTGGATTTAATGTTTGGTAGTAATCCCCAACAAAAATATCCGCAATACGAGTAGCTGGCATAAATTAGTTTTCCTTAGTTTTTAATAACTGTTGAAATGCGTTTGGATTTTCACGAGCAATTGCTGCTCGTTCTGATTCTGTATAGTCAGACCATTTTTTAGTTGATGTTCCTGAACCTGGTGCACCAGAACCTTGTGCTTTAGGGAAGAAATAAGACTTGGTTTCGCGCAGGCTTTCGACCCATTCTTTAGGGCTCAATGGTGTTGTGCCATCTTTCCCAATGATTGTTTCGCCATTGGCATCGATCATCACAGCATTGCCTTTTTCATCTAAAGCAAACTGAGATAAAGCCAAGGCCGTAACATCGTCTGTCGCTTCTGATAAACCACCAACACCACTGAACGCTTGAGCGATCTGACCTTTCACTACTGAATGTTTAAACTGGTTTGCATATGCTTCCGCTTTATTTGCCCGCTCAGTTTCAGCCTGTAGTTGTTTGTCATGGTCCTGCTTCATTTTTTCAGTACGCTTTTGAATGACTTCATCAATCTTGCCCTCGGCAATTAGTTTTGATTCTTCATCCATATTGGCTTTTGAAAGAAGGTCCTTAACTGCTGTTAAATCCACACCTTCCAACTGCTTTTTAATGCCTGAAAGCTCAGTGTTTAAGTCTTTGTTCTTACCAAGCAGTTCATCATTTTTTGCCTTCAAGCCTTTGACCTGTTCATCTACAGCATTTTTGATTGCCTCTTGAATTTCAGGATTGTTTAAATCAACTATATTGTCTTCTGACATGTAATATTCCTCGAATAACCGCCTAGCGGATTTGTGAACCTGAGCTTTGCGCAGGCAATAAAAAACCGCCTTTCGGCGGTTATGTAATTAAAATTTAATTAGATGCAGACTTTTGTGGTTGCCAAAAATCTTGCTTGATTAGTGATTTTGTTAATTGGCACCCAAGTGAATTTATAGTTTTCTCTGCGTACTATACTTTTGGTAACTTTTCCGTTTGAATTAACTACAGCATCAGCGATTAATGCAACTTTTTTATTCAAACAATTAACTTTTACTTTAATAAAGCGTTTTCCAAGCCAAGTAGGTTTACCGTTTGGCTTCATTACTCCAGTAAACATCATTGATACTACTGGTAAACCATCTCCATAAAATTCCCTTTTTGAATTATTAATATACATAGCATCCTCAGTATTTTTATAAAAAAATACCCAGTTTGAATTTACTTTCTGAATATCTGTATTCACTGTTGAAGAATTATAATTCCTAATGGTATTAGTATAACCAGTACTATACGATCCTTTAGGAACTGGTTCTGTAAGTGGTCGATTATAGTTTTTTGATTCAGATGAGTAATTATTAGAATACTGGTAACTTCCATTTGACTGGTAAGAAGGCTGCGTTTTGGTACCTAACTTACCAGTATATGGATTTATATTACCTATGGTACTCCAATTATTGTTAAAATTCCCATCCGGGTTTGATCTCATATGAGGTCGAACATACGTTCCATCTTTTCGATGATAACCACGGACTGAGACATCTGCTAAAGTTAACTCGCTAATCAGCGTCAGTAAAACTAGTGAAACAATATACTTATACATATAGTTACATAAAAATTACATTTATTAACATTATATCATTTTAAGCATACTAAATGTTTTCTCATCCATCTCTTTTAACTGCTTCAACGTATATTTCCGATCAGTCAAAGGGTCAATGAATCGCTGAATTGAATATTTTCCAGTTTTCCATAATTCATATCGAGTCTTACCAAGCCATTCAATTTGGTATTCTTTGCTCTGATGTGGAAACCAATCTTTATATGAAGTATTAGCATCAACTTGACCTATCTTGCCATCACGCTGATCTTTCGGAATATCTTTTACAGCTCGATTATCTGCTACAAATGGTCTTAATCCTGCAATCTTCCCATCAGCATCCACACCAAGCAACGAAGATCGACAATGCGGATGCAATGGTGGATGCCTGATATTTGGATCACCTTTTTTCCAAATGGTTTGATCTAAAGACGCGCACAGTAATGAAGTTCTTCCATCAAGCACACTAAAGAACTTGTAGAAATCAAATCCCAAAGCATCCCAAGTAGACAAATAAGATTGATTCGACACATGGCTTCGGGCAGTTCTAACAACTCGATCAACATCTTTAAACGATTGATCGATCAAACCATCATAATGAACTTTCTTTCCATCAATGGCTTTGTCATAACCGCGAATACGTTTAATGATTTCATAATTAGTTTGACCAGAATTAATTCCATCTCGAATCGCATATTCAACTTTTTGGCGCGCTGTCGTGGCAATATTTTCAAGTAAGCTATCTACTAAAGCACCACCAGTTAAAGGTTTATGCCTGATCTTAGTGTATAACTTTTTGCCATCAGGCTCTTTAACTGGGTTATTTAGTGCCTTGGATAACCACATTGATTCGTAAACAGCAAATGCTGTTGCCGTGACAGCAAAAGTTTCAGGCAGTGCGACACTTAAATTTAAAAACCATTCATTAATAAGGCTGCGCACTTCTTTGAGCTTTGGTGTTGTGTACTGTGCACCAGATAAGGCAATTTTCTCTTGATCACTCAGCTCATCCAATAAATCACGAAGTTTCACAACCATTTCATTAGATTGGTTATTAAAAAGCTGCCAAAGCTCATTAACAGTTTGACTCGATGCACGATGCAAGTAAGTTTGATGCTGAATAAATGCATTAAGAAAAGCTTGTTCTTGAATCGAGTTGTTCATCGTCTAACCCATATTTAGTGTGCCTTCAGTTTCTTGTTCAACCTTAAGCAATTCTTCTTGATATCCACCTTCAGGAAGTTTGCCAGTAGCAATGTAGTCCCAATAAGTTGAGAACGAGTTTTTACCAGCCAAAGCACCTTCATAAAGTTGCTTAGCTAGGTTAATGTCATAGGATTGATTGGAAAATTCAGCTTTCACTGTAAATACATAATCATTAGGGTTTAGACCAAGCCATTGCGCTGCATATTTCAATGCTTGTTCAATGCCTTCGGCAGCGCAAGTCACAATGCTGTGTAAGCTTGCGTGCTGATCATCTTGTCTTGCTCGACGTGCTTCACCTGATTCTTGGGTATTGGTATCAATAACCTTTGCACCTGCTTCTAATGCAGCATTCTTTTGAGAATCCATTTCAGCTTTGGTTTTATCAATACCTACGCCTTCGATCTCTAAATATCCGCATTCTGCTTCCAAAGGTAAATCCCAAACAGCCATTACACCCGTAACACTGATCTCATCATCATCCGATAGGCCACTAATCCATGGTTGCGGATGAGCTGTATGATGAAGTGATTGAAAATAGTCAGCAGATAATTGGTAATACTTAATCGCAGCCTTTGCCATTGATAAGAGTGGAATTGAACCAACGTTTGGCGAATTGTTTGTTGCACCAATAAAAACAAAAGTAATAAAACCTAGATTATTGTTTCCAATTTTTGGTGTTTTTTCTTCAGTTTTCCCACCATCATGTAGGAACACTTCAAAATTACCATCATTTAATTCTAAAGAACGCTGAACTGTCTTTGTGTTATGGCTGAACTTATCTTCACCTGAACTATGTTGTTCTTCTAAAACAACCAATGTTGTGTCTTTACGCCCCTCAACACTGTTTTCCTTCCAGTTGATGATAGACAGTGCGTCATACAGAGCAAAATAAGGTTTTCCATCCCCATCAACATCGATGTAAAGCCCACAACGGCCAAATTCAATAATCTGCTCAACTATTCGAATGAATAACTGCTTTAATCCGAATCCATCATTTGTTGCATTTTCTTCTAAATGCTTCATCAAATTACTTTTGATCTGAATTTCAGGAGTAAGTTTAGAAACTAAGCCAATCATGGTCCGCAAAGAATCTTGGACCCACAATGGATATTGAGCTCGCTGCAGATATCCATTATAGATTTCTTTACCTAATGGACTTTGCTTTTCTGCTTCGATTTGACCTGCTGACTTTGGTAGATACTTGGTTGTAGCCTCTTTTATAGTTTCTTCGCCAGCAACAGAGCTTGAATCCCGCATCAGTTGCCAACTCTTTTTGACCGCTGCGTACTGCGGATGTTGATCTGTAACTGCCATATTAATACCAATAAAAAAGCACCCGAAGGTGCAAACTGTTTAAGCCATCCCTCGAATTCTTCGAGTTTTGACTTTCTGAACATGTTTAACTGCTATGTAAGGTTCCAAGGCATATCTCAGTGCATCAGCATAGTGATTGTCTTTATCCAAGATTTCTGTAGTAATTTCATCGAATTTATCTTTCTTATAACTGTAGGCCATCAATTCCGCATAGCAATTATCAGCATCAGGATGAACAACAATTTCATCAAAAGATTGAATGTAGACTACGCCATCCTCAACCGATCCTGACCATTTCACGCAAGCTTTTAACAATGGTAAAGGACATTCTTTATCCTTCTGAACTTTACTGATTGTTTCTGGTCTTGAATTATCCGCTCTTGAAGTATTGGATTTCAGTTTTGGAATGTGTCTATACAACCAAGAAGCAGTGTCATCTAACTCTAAACCAACCCTACTTGCTGCATTTCGAATGTATAGGGTGCGTCCTTTCACATAAGCTTCAATTGCTGCAACTGGATCTGTACTAAATCCCCAATCCACGCCCAACATTGGATCACCAAAACTTTCATCAACTTCAAATTCACGCTGTCTAAGCTTTTTACCGAATATTGACGCCTCAGAAAGCTTTAAAAACTTCCCACCCCATATCCACTCATAACGACCTGCATCACCTCTAGCATCACGTAGGCGCTGATTGTTTAAAGATTCAGGAAACCAAGGATTGTCACGCCAACCAATACTAATATGTAGAGTTCGATTATCTTTTTTAGCTACAAACTCTTGCCAAGTTGGGTCAGTTTCAAATTTCGGGTTAAACACTACATAAATTCTAACCTTTCCATAACGAGGCGTTGGTCTAACAATATCCCATGAGTTTTGACTCACATTTTCAGCTTCATCCACAAGCACAACACGTAATTTCGTAATTGACTTTATGCTTGTGATGTTTGACTTCAATCCTGCAAAAATAAAGCGTGCACCAGTTATTAGGTTGGTAATTTCATCTTTGAGAATTTTAAATTGCTCATCCAAGCCAAGCTGTGAAATCTTAGCGACCAGCATCGAATAGATTGAGTCATCAATAGACTTTTGAATCTCGCGACAACAAAGAATCACCCCATCATCAATATACGACTCCAAAATTCCGATGTGTGCCAATGCTTCAGACTTTGCACCACCTCGTCCACCTTCCCAAACAATTGCGTCATATAGACAGGTATTCAAATTTTCGAAAGCTGGAGTCAGCTTAAACGGTATCTTTATCTCCATCTGGCTTAACTCCAACAATGTTAAAAGTTGGCGCTTGAATCTTTAAATTACCCGTCAACTTCACTTCTTCTTTAAACATTCCAAGATGCTTCATCATCAATTCAAGTGATTTGTTAGCACCACTCTGATCAAACTTGTATTGTGGAGCCACACTGCCATCGGGGCCTTCCACCAAAACTGGGAAACCATCACGATCCAAAACTTCTTCCGATTGCATGCAACGCTCTGCAACAGACTTGAGGCTTTTTAAAATATAATAAGCATCAATACCCAGCTCTTCTGCGCGTTCTTCTTGCAAGTATTTAATTCGCTCTTGAACATCGGGTCTTAATATTGCTCGAAATGCATTTGATTTATCTGTGTAGCCTGCCTTTTCTCCTGCTTTTTTCTTATTTGCAGTCTCAACATAGGCTTGCGCTAAATTCTCATGTTGCTGATTGGCTAGTGGCTCACTCCCTGCTGGAAGTTCGATGTTTTCCATTTAAACCTCCCTCAATATTTTGAATAAACCCATTAATCTGCTTCACTCTCAACTCACACTGATTCTTAAACGCCCACGTTGAATTAAGATGATTAAGCGAGAGTAAACGTGCTTTATCTTGTTCGAGTAGTTTGAGGTTCTTTTGCGCTTCGAGTTTGTTCATAGATCACCCTAATCCATAGCCTTCCATAGTCATCTCCAAGACAAAATAAAACCCCTTTCGGGGCAAAGGAAACGTAGCTAAAGGTTAGAACAAAGCAATACGCTTTGCTAAGACATCACTGTACTGATCCATAATTTCAGCTTGCTTGTTGAGTAATTTCCATTGCTCATCATCAATGAATGCTGGTTGACCTTTGTCGAGGAGGTTTTCAAGCGCATCAAGCTTTTGTGTTAATTCGATTTGCTCTAAACGCACTCGGTCTTGTGGGGTTTGTGACTGGTGATAAGATTTTTCAAAAACGTCACGTGGCGACCAAGAAATATAACCCTTATGACGTTCATCATTTGGCTTGCCACCATCGACATATTCAACCAAATAACCTTGCTCAGCTGGATCTTCATTTTCAGGAATAGTCCAACCTCGGTACTCGTTATACTCACCGCGTGACATTGTTGTTGCTAATACTGATTTTGTACCAATGAATGCAACCATTGATAATGCTAATAATTTTGACATCTTCACTTTCCTCTAGGCATTAAAAAACCCCTCAACGGGGTTTCATTTAATTGAATTCTTTATTCAGGGGTACAATTGTACTTAGTTCCTACAAGATCTTTCTTATTGTCTTCAATTTCACTAATAGTCTGAGCTTTATAACCTTGAAATTCACTTTTACTAGGCGGGTCTATATTGTTACTTTTGAGCATATTTTCATAATCCTCAAAGTTATCAATTAAATAACTCTGAAAATTTAATTTTGCCTGATTTTTTAAACAGAACATATTTTTTGAAAGCGCATTATCGCCATTCATAGATCCTACTGCTTGAGAAACTGAAGACTCTAGTTTTTCAGATAGCTCTGCATAATTCTTCTCAAAATCTTCTTTTTGATAGGCATTGGCATAGCCGCAAACAAATAAAGAAATTACTAATATGATATTTTTCATGTTTTATACTGCTTAATTATATATTAAATATATATAACAAATATTAAAGAATTAAAAAACCCCTTGGGAGGGGCTTGGTTGATATCTATACTTAATGTTTCTATCTACAATTGTATTCAGCACCCCTAGATACATTAACGCGTTTTTCCATTGATAAAATCCTGCTGGACAATTCTGTTTCCATTTCTTGTTTAGTTGGTGGATTAACATTGTCGGAAGTAAGCATTGTTTTATAATCATCATAATTATTAACAATGTAACCGTAAAATTGAATTGCCACTTTATTTAGATTGCAGTACAGAAAACTTTCTTCCGCATCTGATTTCAAATCAGGCTCAACGTTTCCATCAATAGATGCCAGTCTTGGCTTTTGCTTTAATGAGAAATCCATAAGTTTATCAGTCGCGACCGACAGAGCTAGAGTATTTAGCCAATACTGCTTCTCAAAATCTTTGTTTTTATATGCAAAGGAATGGCCACAAATGAATAATGTGAATATTAATAGAATTGGTTTCATGTTGATTACAGTTAAATTTTTTCACATTGTAAACTAAAAAATGTTAAAGCATTAAAAAACCACCGTTAAGGTGGTTAGTTTTATTAGTAATTCTAATCATCAAAATCTTTATATTCAGTTACTACTTTACTTGTTAAAGTTTTGTCAAATTCTTGCAAAGCTACTAAAACAACGTTTTGGTCTGTTGTTTTACCATTAATTTTATAAGGCACAGCATGATCCAAATCAATGTTAGGTAATACCTTACTTACAGAGGGTAGTTTCATCAATATGTTATGTATTACTGACGCATTACCCTGATCTTCACATATTACCTCAAACTCACTTTCATTTTCATTATTAAATTTTAATTCAAAATTGCCTTCACTTTTATATGACATAATTATCTCCTTGTAATAGTAGATTATTTTATAACATATAAACTTTTAAAAGCCCACAATCATTAAAATTTTTGTTGAAATATGGTACGCCATGTAGGGCTCGAACCTACAACCATTGGTATAGAAAACCCATGCTCTATCCAGTTGAGCTAATGGCGCATAAAAGGCGCTGTTACGCACCTTTTAATTTTATTATGACCTGCAGTCTTATTTAACCTAAACCATAGCCATCTTTCATGACCTTTCTCCCGATCATATTACTTGTGCACGTCACAAGCACCTTTATAAAATTTAGACGTAAAAAAAGACGCATAAGCGCCTTTAACTCAAATTCTTTGGTATATCTTCCATTGTGAACTCTACATCATACTGAGTCTTAATGAATTGAAACAAATCATCAAACATTGCCTGATAGCTTTCAGCCAAATCATTAGCAGCTTTAAGGCTTTCAGTGGCATTAATTGCTATTTCTGATAGCTTTTTATTTTCAGCCTCAAGCCTTTCTATTTCCTTCAGAAGAACATCAATATTCATTGAACTACACTCTGAGTTTTTCCATAGCATAGACTAATTTCAGAAAAGCAAAAAGCCCACATTTCTGTGAGCTACTCGTCTTTCCGAGCTGTCAACATTTGCATCTACAACTTTTTGAGTTGCTATCTAATAATAAATGATTATCAATAATATTTCAAAAAAATGGTAAAAAAATACCCACTTCATTTAGAGGAAAGTGGGTATATGAAATTTAAACTGTGTGGATTACCATAACTTCGTCCACTATAACAGAAATATGCCATATTGCGGTCGACCAGTCAATATCTATCCAATCTTCATGCGGTTATCACGAGAATGAATGGCAAACTTCGCACAGCTGATCATTGTGTGAGTCATTTGTTTAGATTGATTAGTAATCTCAGCCACAGCACTTAGACTTCGATTCTCCACCTTGTGCTTAACTAAACACATCACTGCATACTTAACTTGATAATCCACTGAATCACTTTTAAAAATACTTCTCAGCAATGCCTGTACCTGCTCTGCCTCAAAGTCACTAATCTCACAACGGATATAACACTTCGAGTTACGTGGCGTTTTATCTGCTTCACGAATCAACCAATAGATCTGATTAACATGCAATCCATCAGGCAATTCACCACCTTTCAAACGAGCGGTTTCACACCAAGCGCCAAATTGCTCAAGCCATCCATCAATTGTGTATTTAGACCAATCCATAATTCTCACCGCTGCGTTCATAATTGCCCCTTAAACTTTTTCGAAATCAAACCCATCACGGCTTGTATAGATTTTTGCGATGTGACGTAATGCTTCATCCTCTGTGTTAAACATCATTGAGAATGTTTTAAATTGAATCTTCTTACCGTTAGATAAGACCTCATGTTTGAATTTATATTCTGAGAATTTAAGGCCCGACATTTTTGTGAAAGCCATTAGGAAATAGCTCAGCTTCTCTCCAACATGCCAAATTAAGTTCTCAGGTATGAATCTCAACTGATCCCGAATTAATTCACGACAGAATGGATGTCGTACACGCTGATGATCAGAATTAATAATCCATTCGATGTCATCTAGTCGCTGTAGGTATTCGATCAGGTTTTTAATTTGATTGACTTCAAGTAGATCGGAAAAATCACCAAGTGGAGTTGCGTACAATGTTGGCGTATCGACCCACTCAAACTCAGGAACATCAATTTCTAATTTGATTTTCATACCTTCACCTTCTTAATCGCTTCTTCAATCCAACCAACGACAATCCCTTTCTTAACCTGCTCTGTAGTACCTCGAATTACTACCCAACCAAGAATTGCCGCTGCACTGTATTTTTCACAATCTGCTGAATAACCTTTGCCCCTTGTATGCCGACCACCTGAGAACACACCTCCCTCAACTTCCACAAGAATTGGATAGCCCTCGATACGGAAATCAGCTTTCCACTTCCGCTCAGGATGAAACTTAAACTCTTGCACATATTCGATTTTTAAAGCGTCTAGGTGACGGCATAAAAGCCGTTCACCCAATGATGGTTCATGTTTCTGTCTTGGCATTAGGACTGACCTAGCCACTGGCTTCGACTGCGTCTGCCACCCTTTAGGAATTTGCATTGTTGGCTCCCTTGCCTGATTCAAACCAGTCGATCAATGCTTTCAATCTCTGACTTGTTATGAGACCGTCGTAATCACGATTGTGTACACAGACCAAATCTTCATAGTGGTCGCCAACTTTTGATTTTTCGCAAAGATAAATAACTTCATTGCCTTGACCTAAGCATCCCAAACTTAAGACCCTCCTTCTGCCTAAGTCATAAACGAGAGTATTCATAATTGTTGGGTGAGGTAATTCTTTAAATCCCATCTCCAAAGCTTCTGATCTATTCATGCTCACCTCGCAGGGCTTTATCTGCCAGATCCCTGTAAAAATCTCTTAGACCCCATGATCCAAAGTCAGTTTCATAATTTTCTGGATGTGATTCCCATGACTTGATCTGAGTTAGTGCCAATTCAAGCTCTGCAATCCGCTTGTCTTTCTCTTCAACCTCCACCTTTTGCTTGGCAAGCAACTGTGTTTGATTTAAGAGGGCTTCGGTCATTGCGTCGAATTCGGATTGTCGGGATTGCCATGTCATAAAAGCAATTTGCACAGATGTGTGACGATATTCATAGCGACCATCAACAAAATGAAATAGATCCATTTTGAAATAATTCTGCTCTTCGAGCATTTGATAGGCTATGGTTGTTTTAAACCAATCCTCAAACGCTTCTCTGCACTTATTCATGACGTTCTGCCTCCTTATTCGCTTCAAGCCATTGGTTCATCATGTAGTCAATTTCTTTCCAGTTATCCGCATGACGTTCAATAAGGCTGAATGCGACACCACCTGACATTCCTTTCCAATCTTGGGTAAGCTCTTCTTTGCGATCATCTGTGAGTTCAGGTGATTTAAATGCATCAAGAAAACTATCTATTTCTGTGCCAATGTCTGTGTTGTCATGCTCTGAAATGGCGGTGCGGAGGTCGTTAATACGAATCATGCTTTCAATCTGACACTGAATTTCAGGGATGTGTGCAAATGCCTCATTAACCCAATGGCGACCATCATTCGAGACGTGTGTCATTTGCGGGTGGAGAGGATCGAAAGCAATCTCCCTCGCTTTCTCAATCCCGCCTACTTTCTCAATCAAGTTTTCAGAGTTGTTTATAGTTGTCATAGTGCCACCCTAAATAGTTGTTTTGCTTTGTCTGAAGGCATGTAGCCTCTTGGTGTACAGTTATCTTTAATCAACCAACCTGCCTCAGCCAATTCGCTCAAGTGGCGCTGAGATGATCTAGGACTCAATCCAACCAATTGGATTAAATCATTTGTACCAATCCGTCTTTTATTGTTGACTGCAAAACTTATGATTTGTGCATAAGTATCGAAGTGTTCAACATGTGATTTATTTCTCACACCCCACCCCCTACGCTTTCCACGTCTGCAATGGCTTGATCCAATCTTGCCAATGGTGTGAAACGCAAAATATGATTCTCTTCAGTGAATGGAACTGTTGGTCTACACCACTTTGAGCCATCCCAATATTCAAAAAACCTAGGGCCTACTTTGATATAACGAGTGCCGCAACTAAGCTTTCTAAACTCATTAGCAGCTTCAGGCGCATTATTTATTGCTTCTTTTGCATCAGCTATGCTTTCAAACTTGCTAACAATTTCATAAGACTCGACTAGGCTTTTCACCTCAACATATGGAATCGCATAAACTTTCACGTTAAAACCAATAACACTGCCATCTTTGGCGAGAATTGGATCTAAGTCCGTGCTTTCAAATGCTGCCGTTTCCTCTGCGGTTGTGCTTTTTACTGCTTCAATGACGGCTTCCCAACCGTGTTTTTTCACAAACTCAAACGCATTCATACTGACTCCCTCCGCAAAAGAATCTGACTAATGCAATCGAATCTCGCCCAATCTTCATCCCATAGTGCTAAATTCAATTCATCAACAAGCCAAGGTGTTGACATGAAATTTAAAAATATTTTTGGTAGTTTCATACCAGCTCCCCTTGCATCATTGCTCTACGCTTCTCAACAATCTGAGCAAGAGTCATTTCATAATTTCTGATCACGTTAGGTACAGGCTTGCCGTCTTGTGCCAATCTCGATTTGTACTGCTCCATATCGTCGAACGGATCGATGTGATGTTCTTCTACCGCTTCCCAAGGTTGAGCCTCTTTAAGCTCGGGTTTCATCTTGTTCACATTGCGTTTGATTAATGGACCAAGCTTTTCCAATGCTTTCTGAGCTGTCGTTTTATACTTCTCAGCATCAGCTTGGATCTCAGCCTCAGTTTGCTTGTGTTCCAATTGAGCCTGTGCAACTGGTGCAGTTAAAAATCCCTCCAACTCTGCCTGTTGAATTGCTGTGATTTGTTGATCTTTGTTGGTACCCAAACTGGTGATATAGACTGGTTTCAACCCTTGATCTTTTGCTTGAGTGACTAAACGATCGTAAGCATCACAAAAGATTTTCTTTGCTTCAGCTCGTTGATACTTGTCACCAGTCTTGACCAATTCTTCACAGCGACTGAATGCCGTAGACATTTGCTCAGTCCAGATCACAGTCAATTCCTCGCCATCAAAACCAATAGATTTTTCAGCAATTGACCAAGCTTCATGCGCACCCAACCAGTCGTCAGTTTGTGGCTCGCACCATGAACGGAATTCAGGGATTGTTGGCGGCCATTGCTCATGGTCCATACGCTTAATCCCACGTTGGAAATCAGCTGGTGATAAACCTTGGTAACGTTCAACCATTTCAGTTGCTAACTCATCAACCTCAACACCTGCCCATTGATCAATAAACTTTTTGCCATAGTTAATACGCATTTTAGAAATCAGACGTTGTGCGTCTTCTTTGGTGAACTCACGCATGACCCACCTCACTTACCAGTAACTGCTTTTTTGGCGTGATATCTATCTCACTCTCGCCAAAGGCTTGTTGTTCGGCTTGTCTCCAACGGTCGTGTTCAGAGGCGGTGCGTTGTGCAGCGGTTTGATATTGCGTTGTAGGTTTAGGCGCTTGAAGAGGTGTACGTTGCTGACGCTCTATCCATTCGAATGCTTTACCTAAAACTTGATTTTTAACCATTCGCTTGTTGTGTGAATAATTACTCTCAAGTTTCACAATCAAAGAGTTTAGTTCGTCTTGAGAGATCTGCTTTAATCCACCCATTTGAAGTTTTGTGTTCACCTCATTGAGAGATAAATCAAAACGAGAATCTTTGGTTTCAAGTATCAGGTTTCCACAATCAGGAATCCGGTTAAGGGAATCAGGAATCAATATATCAGCACGGCTAGACTGAGGATTGTCTAGGGCTTGCCCTAGGTTTTCATTAGAATCACCATAAGTTAATGAATTTAAATCATTTATATATTCTTGATTTTCATTAACAGAGATAGTACTAGCATCCCCAACTGGTTCACACCCTAGACTAGACTGAGGCAAGTCTAGGTCTTGACTAGGTTTTGAAAAATACCGTGGTACATCGTTTATTACCTCTTTATGATGAGGATTTTGATGTTTGCAAAACTTAGGAAGATAGATGCATTTTCTATTTCCAACTTCATATCGAATTAAAAATCCACTGCTTTGTAATTCATTAAGCATTTTTTCTACATTTACATCATCAGCAGGAAATAGTGACATTCTGATTTTTTTGGGTTTATCTTCGACATAACCCTCGCGATCACAAAGTGTCCACAAACCAATAAACAAAAGGCGTGTTTCAAATGGAAGTTCAACAAGATCTTCATTTATAAAAAATGAAGGCTTTATATTTCTAGACCTAGCCATTTTTCACCTCTTGAATAAAATCTAACTTCTGAGTAGATTTAACCAACTGAATGCAACCAATTAATAAGGCTTTAAGATGACACTTATTCGAAAACAAAATGCCATTGATGTTTATGCTGCAGAAGATGGCCAATACATTGTGATTTGTGAAGAAGAGGGCTTTTTCAATGAAAGAGATGGCCAACATGTGGATGTTTTCGTTAATATTGATATCGCTCACATAGACTCCGTTATTGAAGCTCTTCAGGCTGCCAAGAAAGAAATTCTTGACCGATAAATTGCCTTTATTCGATTGATCTGCTAAATTTGTTTTCATATTCATTGGTCCCATAATTGATGAATCGAAACCACTCCAGTTGTCGCTGGCAGTGGTTTTTTAATATCCAAATTCCGCCAATCGAGGCGCAATAGAAGCAAATTGATAATCGTTGATGTCGCCTGAGTTGGTGATTTGCATACGAGCCAAAAAGAAAATTGCTTCAACAAATTTTCGGTCATAGCATTCATAACTACCTGGTATTACTTTCAGACCAAGCTTGTCCAATAAGACGCAAATAGTTTCAAGATCGGTCAAGCCATTGTTTTTCTTGTCGTTCTTAAACTTTGATACCCAAGGACCATCAAATCCTATTTCTTCTCCTAGAGTGGCATTTACAACACTTCCAAGGGATTGCAAAACGAGCGAGTGTGTATTTCTAGCTCTTGCGCTTAATTCAATTGATACTTTGCTCATGGTGGTTCCTAAGCTGCACTGGTCTTTCTAAGAAAGAAGTCAAAGATGCTTTTGTGGGTTAATTTCTTGTCGCTCGCATCTACCATTTTTTGAATGGTTTCCATGCTTGGTTTTTTTCGACCATGGATAAGATGAGATTCCATATATCCATAAGAAATTTTTGTTGTTTCACAAAATTGGATGCGTTGATCTTTATCAAGACCACGCCAGAAATCGTAAAGGGTAACCATAAATACACCTCAAAGGTAAATTAAATATAAATATACCCATAAGGTAAACAAAAAACAACCTCTCAGGGTATTTATTTTTTCTACCTGAAAGGTAAATTACTTAATATTGAATAAAGGCGAACTTAATATGGCTGAATTGAAAACAATTCATGAAATTAGACTTGGTAATACCAAAAAGCTGATGAAAGAATCTGGCTTAAGTCGCACAGAGTTTGCTGAAAAAATTGATATGTCTTACAACTTATTTAGCCAATATATTGGTAAGAACCCAACAAAGAATATTGGTGACGATACAGCTGAAAAGATAGAGAAAGCTTTCAGCAAACCTAAGGGCTATCTTGATCAATCAGACAGTGATTCTTTACTAGGTATAGGTAGCTTTAACAAACTTGATATTGAAGCATTCAAAAAGCAGCACAACATTGCAGATGGCGAGGAAGCTGTTTTATTCTCGAAAGTGGCTGAAAAACCATTCGTGATAAGTAAAAGATGGGTTCCTGTCAAGGCTTACAGCAAAATGGGCATGGATGGCTTTTTCACAGATATGGGTTATGAAGGTAATGGTGGTGATGGTTATATCCCAACTCACTCTGGTGGTGAGAAAGCGTATGGAATTAAAGGAACTGGCGACTCCATGTACCCTGCTATTCGTAATGGTTGGTATGTTGTATGCGATCCTGATGCAGAGCTAACTCCTTCAGAATTTGTTCAAGTTTGCTTAAAAGATGGTAGATGCACTATCAAGGAATTCATTGGTATCCATAACAATGTCCTTAACCTTTTAGCTGTGAACGGAAGTGAAAGGATTACATTTGATATGGATGATGTGGAAAGCATTACCGCTATTACAGACATTATCCCACCAAGTCAGCACAAGCAAGAACACCCTAATTCCATGTAAATTAAAGAGAACATAATGATCGCAACACTTAATAAATACAAAACTGCGCTAACGATTAATCGTCAAGAATTCAAATTGGCCTTAGCTAAAATTGGCGCAGGAATTGATAAACAAATAGCCTCACTTAAAAAAGCCAAGCAAAGTTATGATGCTGCGGAAATAGCGCGCGAGGTCATTACCGAAGCAAATATCTTTGAGGCCATTATTGAAGGCTTTAACGAAGCAGAAGAAACCAATCTAAAGTTAACTGACATAACCAATCTTGAAGTGGCACAAGGATGGATAGATGATTTTTTAGAAACATATTCAGAGGCTTAAAATTTCTCTAAAAAATATAAACACTTAAGAAGATTCAATCTCTATGGAAACTATTTCATTTTTATGCTTATTGACATTTTCAATGTTTGGATGTGAAAAGCCTGAGCAAATTTCACCTGAACGTGAACAGCTTCTTGAAGAATATAAAGAAGTGGATCTAAAAATTACATCGTATCTTGGAACTCTGGCAGCACCAACTACACCGATAGAAGAACGCAAAAAAGTTATTTGTGAGGAATTTCCTATTACCTACAAACAAGAATACCTTCCGATTTATCTAAAGCTAGCTGAGCCTGCAGATATTGATACAAGTACAGATATTCTAAAAACAATCGATTCGTATAAAGCTAGATACAATATTCAGTGCTAGTACCAAATTATCAAAAAAAACCCACCCCGCGTGGGTTTTCATTTACCTGTAACACCGAAAACTTATAATCAACACCAAGGTTACTAATAGATAACCTGTAATAAACAAGTTTGGTCTATCTCGCCCTGCTATATGCAGGGTTTTCTTTTGCCTATTAAAACACAATTACAAAAATACACCTACAAAGTATAAAAATATTTTAATTATTTTACCTGCAAGGTATTTACTTTATTTTACCTGTTAGGTATATTTTATTTCATACACAAACAAAACCCCCGAAGCCGGTCAAAGCAATTCGAGGGTTTTACCAAATGGCGAGGTAATTATGTCACACAAAAAACCACAACGTCTACTGACGATCGAACAGATTTCGAATCGTCGCTTATGGGATAAGGCTCAAAGCTTACTCCTTGGCTCAATCATCATCTTTTTGATCGGTGCGATGTTCTATATCGCTTTGGTAAGGGGGTGAGATCATGACAAATCTATCTACAAATATCCTCTCGATCCTTAGTGCTTCTCGTATCGATGGAAATAAAGTCTTTCTTCCTGATGTTCAGCTTGATCGAAAGTCATATCAAGATGTAAACAAGGTGCTTGATACACTTGGTGGTAAATGGTCTCGTAAAGACAAAGCTCACATCTTTAATGATGATCCAACAGAGCAACTTGAAGAAGTGATTTTGCTAGGTCGTATTGAACGAAAGAAAAACCCCTTAAAAGAATTGGGTTTTTTCCCTACCCCTGATGACTTGGCAAAATATGTTGTTTTGCAAGCAAACATTGATCATAACCAACTTGTTTTGGAGCCATCCGCTGGTTCTGGCCAGTTGCTAAAAGCTTTGAATGCAACAAACAAGGAAATACATACAGTTTGTTATGAAGTCAATCCTGATATGCAATTTGGATTATCAGGCATGGCTGATGAAGTATTTATTCAGGATTTCCTGAGTGTTAATCCTGAGCCTAAATTTCATCGGGTTGTTATGAACCCTCCATTCAATAAATCACGTGCCGATATACACCATGTTTTACATGCTTTTAAGTTCCTGAAAGATGGTGGTCGTTTGGTAGCTATCATGCCAGCAAGTGTGACTTTTAGAGATGACAAATTAACAAATCAACTTAGAGATCTTGTGCTTTCTCAAGGGCAAATTGAGGAACTACCAGAAAACTCATTCAAAGAATCAGGAACGTTGGTAAATACAGTTTTGGTGACTTTGAATAAGGAGCCACAACAATGAATATGCTTTCTAATTACGCTCCTGAAGCTTCTACATTTCAAAACCTTGTAGTTGCTGATGAGCTTGTTATCCAAGACTCAAAAGTCTATTTCTCACTGATTGTACCCAACTACAGCGCTTGTTATGTGTCTGCTGTTGTTGAAGCAAATCAAACAACAAGTTCACTTGCTTGGAATAATACAGGTGATCCGCAAAACGATGTTGATGTGGATTATGACTTGCTTGAAGTAGCGACTTGGCACCGCCCTATTGTTGAGGATTATGACGATATTTTTGCAGCTCATGGACTTCAATTTGCACTGACAAATAGCCAAGTTTACGCACTTAATGAAATGCTTAAAGCGCATTTTGAAGAAGAAAAATTTAATGAATTAAAAGGGGTTGCAGTATGAAATTTCTAAGAATCGAAGATGTGATTTTAAACACTGCCCACATTGTTTGCGTAACGGAGCATCTTGAAAAAATACGCAAGCCTAATACTGATGACCTTCCTTTTGTTGAATTTGATTACAAGCCGAACGGTATTCGCGTTGTAGTTTCAAATGCTGAAGATGATCAGTATTTCGTCTTTAAATCAGAAACTTTGGATAGTTTTTTAACGAAATTAGAAGCGGTGGCTTAAATGGAACTACAAGTATTAGAACAAAATGTGATTGTTTCTGCATTCAATAATGCAAATGGCATTCAAGCAATCGTTGATCAAATTAAAGCTCAAGTGAGCAGTATCGTTCCCGATGTTACAACTGCAAAAGGACGCAAGGAAATTGCTTCACTGGCTTATAAGGTTGCTCAATCAAAATCTGCAATCGATGCTGAGGGCAAAAAACTCAAAGAGCAATACACGGTTGTCACCAACAAAATTGATGCTGATCGAAAATTTGCTCGTGATGAATTGGATGCTGAGCGTGACCGCATTCGTCAACCTTTAACAGACTGGGAAAATGCGGAAAAAGATCGTGTGGCGAAGCATGAAGCGGCTATTCGGGCAATTAAAAGTCTCTATGATGAAAACACAGCATTTCAGGAATTGCATGTAATTAGAGGAAGTATTTTTGATCTTGAAAACTTCAATATAGATGAGTCTTTTGAAGAATACGAAGAGCAAGCCAAACTTGCAAAATTCGAAACACTTGAAAAGCTACGCACTGCCCTTGCTGCATGCGAAAAAGCAGATGCTGAACGTGCTGAACTAGAACGCTTACGCCAAGCTGAAATCGAGCGCCAGCAGAAAGAACGTGACGAGAAAATTGCACGTGAAGCAGCGGACAAGGCACGTGTTGAAGCTGAAGCAAAGGCGCTTGCAGATCGCAAAAGAGCCGAGCAAGAAAAGCTTGAAGCAGAACAACGTGAAGCGCGCTTAAAGCTCGAAAAAGAACAAGCCGAATTACGCGAACAGCAATTAAAGCAGCAAGCCATTGAGCGTGAAAAGCAAGCTGAAATTGATCGCCAAAATGCCGTTGAAGCTGAGCGTTTACGTATTGAACAAGAAGCTCAAGCCAAAGCTGCTGCCGAACTTAAAGAACAGCAAGCACGCGAAGCAAACAAAGCTCATAAAAAGAAAATCTGTAATGAAGCACTTAAAGGGCTTATGAATCTTGGTGTTTCTGAAGAACTAGGCAAACAAGTCTTACAGGCGATTCACAAAGGTGAAGTGCCACATGTATCAATCAAGTTTTGAGGATTAGAAGATGAATGTACCAGTAATAAATCAAACCCCTGCGCTTCCAGCTAATGCTCAAACTTCCGCATTAGTTTTAGATCCAGCTGCAATGCAAAACATGGTTGCTTTCGCCGACTTCATGTGCAAAGCAGTTATTACGGTACCAAAGCACTTGCAAGGTAATTCGGGAGACTGTCTGGCTATCACAATGCAGGCAATGCAATGGGGAATGAATCCCTTTGCCGTGGCTCAAAAGACCCACTTAGTTAATGGTAACTTGGGTTATGAAGCACAACTTGTGAATGCGGTAATTATCAATCGTGCACCGATCATTGGTCGCCCTGATTATCAGTGGTTTGGCGATTGGTCAAAAGTAGATGGTAAGACGTGCAAAGACCCTAACATTGGCGTAACCGTTTCAGTTGTTTTGAAAGGTGAAAATCAGCCACGTGTTCTTGATGTTTCATTTGCTCAAGTTGGAACAACACGAAATTCACCAAACTGGGTAAATGATCCAAAACAGCAAATTGCATATTTAGCAATTAAAAAGCTATCTCGCTTGCACTTTCCTGATGTGATTTTGGGTGTTTATACAGAGGATGAATTGCAAGACAACACACCTACTTTAAATGTGACGCCTGATGATGGGTTTTATCAAGAGTACGCATTATTCGAAGAAGCACATTTAAACAATATGCGTGAATTGGCATTTGAGGGAATGGAAGCTCTTGAGACTGGCTATGCAGAATTACCAAAAGGCAAATGTCGCTCGCACTTCTGGACTATGCATAAAGAATCATTAAAGGCCGCTGCACAAAAAGCCGATCAACTGCAAGGGGAAGTTTATGAACACTCTCCAGCGGAATGATGATTGGCATGCTCAACGATGCGGAAAAATTACCGCTTCACGCATCAAAGACATGGGCGCAAAACCATCTAAAGGCAAATGCTACAACGCTTTAGCGTTAACTGTTCTTTCTGAGCGACTTACTGGTGTTCAGGAAGAAACCAAAACCACTGGTCCGATGCAATGGGGTATTGATCAAGAGCCATTTGCAGTAATTGCATATGAAAATGAAACAGGTTCATTTGTCACAGATGTTGGCTTAATCGATCACCCTGCTATCAAAATGAGTGGCGCCAGTCCCGATGGATTGGTTGGGAAAAATGGGCAACTTGAGATTAAGTGCCCTTCTACCACAACGCATTTAAATACGATTTTGATGCAAGAAGTTCCAGATGAACACATCCCACAAATCACTTGGCAATTGGCCTGCACTCGTCGTGAGTGGTGTGATTTTGTGAGTTACGATCCACGACTTCCTGAGCATTTGCAGCTTTTCATTAAGCGTATTTATGCGAAAGATTTGGATATTACAGGCATTGAGATGTCAGTGATTAATTTTAATCAATCTATCTACGAAGCTATGCGACAACTGGAATTAAAGGAGCTCGCAGCATGACCCTCCTAAAACTTTACTTTCAACTTTGGCAAATGGCGTGGTGGTTGTGATGGATATTAATAAAGAACGTGAATCTTTTGAAAAGCTACAGAATCCAAAATTTTTTAAACGTGCAGTCTACTTGGATAATTCCAATGCTTATGTTGTAAATGACGATTATAGAGATGATTTATTTTCACTCGAATGGGTCCTCGAAATTAATTATGGATGGTTAATGTGGCAAGCAGCCAAAGCCATCCCTGAAGGGTTTGTATTAATGCCAATGGTTCCGAGCGAAAGAATGGTTGTAGCTGTACGACATTGTTACGAGGGTGAATCATACTTGCCATATAGCTTGTATAGCGAATTTGTTAATCAAGCAATGATTGAAGCACAGGAGCAAAGTCATGACTAAGAAATGCGTGAACAATGGCAACTGGTTAAATATGTGTGAATCTTTAAAAGAAGTAACTACCCATCATTACGGTGATATTGAAGCGAACGTCATGACAACCAGTGATCGAAAATCCTCTCGTCTTGAAGTTGTGGCAGGTCGATTTAAGAAAAATCGCGTTGCTTTGAATTATTGCCCTTTCTGTGGTGTGAATATTGTGACTCAACACAAGGAGCCTAATCATGACAATTCAAACTGAAGAAATCCTTGAAACGGCTCATGAAATTGCAGATCAGTTAGCACCCTTTGTGATTAGTGGTGATGAAACAACTTTGAAGTTAAGTAAAAAGCAAGTTGATGATTTATACCACATTGCTATGAATTTCATCGTGATCAATGAAGTGAATGATTTACCAAGTGAAGTGGTTAAGAGTTTAGGAGAAGTGGCGTGATCGACTTCATTAGTGATGTTGAGTGGCAATATGAAAAATATTGCGACATAGCTGAAGAACATGGGTTCTTAGATCGAAATTCGGCAAAAACTGGGTTCAGATGCACAACCAAATCAAGCGAATTTAATGCGGGCTGGATAGCATTTACGGGTGCTGTGACAGCCCTACGAAATGAGTTTCATAAACTAAGAAACGAAAACGAGGCATTAAAGAAAAAGTTAGAAGAAAAGGAGGAAGGTTGAATGACAGGTGAACAATATTTAAGTGCAGCTCAACTTTGCGAAAAGTTTGGGAACATTTCAAAGCGCACTTTATTAAGATGGCAGGAAAAGAGAAACTTTCCAGCCCCAACAATCAGCTATCGGGGTGGTGCAAATTTATGGACTTTATCCGATGTTTTAGAGTGGGAGATTTCTCTTAAAAAACAGGATAAGGCGCAACAATCTCTTGAAGCCTAGTTATCCATTTTTGCAATGCTTCCCTTTGTTCTTCAATATAATCATGATGGTCATACACTCTAAACATTATAGGTAGTGCATGACCAATCATAATTTCTGCAATATGTGGTTCAGTCAATTTAGACATGTTAGTTCGCATAGTTCTTCGAATGTCATGTAGTGACCAGTGATCAATCTTTATATCTTCTTCTCTCGCTAAATATTCTGTTAAATCATAAGGTAGGCTAATTAGCGCACCACGACTTAAAGGCTGATTTTTGTTTTTACCACTGACAAATAAATAATTAGAATCATTTAATGTGGCAGCCAATTCAAATAGCTGTAAAGTCTCTTTAGTTAAAGGCCTTAGTAAAGGCTTGCCACTTTTTAAACCTGTTTTATGATTTTCAGCTGGAATGGTCCAAATCATTTTATCTTTATCAATATGAGATTTTTCAGCTACTCGAAGCTCACCGGATCTACAACCATACACAAAACATAATTGAACAAAAATTCTGTTGCGAATGAACATCCTACTTCTCATCAAAGATCGCCAAATGCTAGCAAGCTCAGGATCAGATAAAGTTCTATCATTGGGCACATATTCAATATGCAAATCAACTTTGGGATTAATATCTGCGAGAGGATTGTTTATGCAAACTTGACGCCTTACCGCCCAACTCATCATTTGCTTACCATTCGATACTATTCTCTCAGCAATAAAAGGCACTTGTTCAGCTAATGGTTCGAGCAAATCAAGCCAATGTTGCATGCTTATTCTATCTGCTGGCAAGTCACCAATCTTAGGGAAAACATGTAATTCAAAACTTCTAGTAATTTCTTGAGCACTCTTCTTATTTTTGAATAGATATTTTTCAGCCCAAGACTCATACAATTCTTTAAGGGTTAAATTTTGTGCAGTACTCTTATGCTTTTGAATTTTTCTCTCAAGTCTTGGATCTAAACCTTTTTCTATTTGTGCGCGAAGTTCTTGTGATTTTTCTCGAGCATCTTTAAGCGAGACATTTGGATAAGTACCAATATCAATTCGTGCTGCTTTGCCTTCCATTCTAAATCTTAACTGGAAGGTGATTTTACCTTTAGCAGACACTCTTACACTCATTGCATCCCTATCAGCAAACTCTTCTACTTTATCTCGTGCCTTATTGTAATTAGCTTTGAGCCATGTTTCGGTAATAGCCATGTGTACATAATCCAAATATCCTGTGTACATTGTGATTTATGTACACGAATTTGTACATAATGAGGCTGGCTATTTTTAGTAGTTAGGTGTCTTAACTTGTCGCATGTTTTATTATTAAATTAAAAGGCTTATAAATAAAAAGGCCTGCACTTGGCAGACCTTAGATTAAGTTGTCTTTAGATTAATTATCCATGTTATCAATGATTGCTTGACCAAATTCAGAACATCGAAGCAAAGTTGCACCTGGCATCAATCGCTCAAAGTCGTAGGTAACAGTTTTCGCAGCAATCGCTCCCGATACACCCTGAATAATCAAATCAGCAGCTTCAATCCACCCCATATCACGAAGCATCATTTCCGCAGAAAGAATAATAGAACCTGGATTTACTTTATCCTGGCCTGCATATTTCGGTGCCGTACCGTGAGTCGCTTCATACACAGAAATTGCACCACCAATATTTGCACCCGGCGCAATTCCAATACCACCTACTTCAGCTGCCAACGCATCAGAAATATAGTCACCATTTAAGTTAAGTGTCGCAATCACAGAATATTCAGAAGGACGCATTAAGATTTGCTGCAGAAAGGCATCTGCAATCACATCTTTAATAATGATCTCTTTACCCGTTCTTGGATTTTTAATTTTTACCCACGGGCCACCATCAATCAGCTCGCCACCAAAACGATCAATTGCCAGTTCATAACCCCATTCTTTGAATGCACCTTCGGTATATTTCATGATGTTGCCTTTATGCACTAAAGTTACACTTGGCTTATCATTATCAATCGCAAACTGGATCGCCTTACGCACTAAACGCTGAGTACCTTCTTTCGATACAGGTTTAATACCAATCCCACAATTATCTTCAAAACGAATCTTGGTTACACCCATTTCTTCTTTTAAGAATTTAATGACTTTTTTCGCTTCAGGAGAGTCCGCTTTCCATTCGATACCTGCATAAATATCTTCGGAATTTTCACGGAAAATCACCATGTCAGTCAATTCAGGGTGTTGAACAGGTGACGGTACTCCTTCAAACCAACGTACAGGGCGTACACAAACATAAAGGTCGAGTTCTTGGCGTAAAGCGACATTCAATGAACGAATACCACCGCCCACAGGCGTAGTTAATGGACCCTTAATCGAAACCACAAATTCTCGCAGCGCCTCAAAAGTTTCTTCAGGCATATAGGTACCGTAGATTTTATCTGCCTTTTCACCACAGTAAACTTCCATCCATTCGATCGAACGTTTACCACCATAAGCTTTTTGAATTGCGGCATCTACAACAGCTTTCATGGCAGGTGTAATATCAACACCAATACCATCCCCTTCAATAAAAGGAATGATTGGATGATTTGGAACATTCAGTGACAAGTCTGCATTTACAGTAATTTTGCTACCATCAGCAGGCACTACGATCTTCTGATAACCCATTGTTGAGGTTCTCCCTTTTATTATAGTTGGCAAATCCAAAATAATTGCCAAATAGACAATACTTCTAACCATTCTTAACGCATATCAGTCTAGTCTAATTCGTACATTTTTTGAGATTTATACGAGGAATAACAACATTTCTCTACTGAATAAAGCACAATGTTCCATTATTTAATGTCATTTAACCCATCATTTTTTATATAAATCAATATTCTCAATCATTCCTAATGCTTAAAAATAAAAGTATTAGCTATGCTTTTCCACACAAAGAAGTTTTCCAAGAGTCAGATCTTTTCCATGTTTCACACTGTAAACACAAGTAGTTAATTCTTATTTTTTAAATGATAATTACTCTATCCAACATATCAGCCGCCAAAATAACTACAAACTCACCCAATCAGATCTTTAAAAGTGAGAGTTAATATACGTTTTCACTATAAGCTTTATTTCCAATTTTTTGATTTGATATTCGCCATTTAATTTAAAAATCTATAACATTTTGACAATAGATTGATGACCAAACCAGTCACCTTAAAACCACAATATATTCATATATTTCATTGCATTAAATTATGCACCACAATAGATCACAAACAAAAAAACGTAATTTTATTTTTATTATTGGTGTTTTTTGCCATTGCTTTATATTTTAAAAAAATAATTTTCACAAAACCACAATCAAGTTAAGATTAATTACAAAAGTAATTCACTTTTACTATATGTTTTCACATGAATTTTAATGAAAAAATAAATCAAAATTCATTTTTTAATTCCTTCTGCCTATCCTATGGCCTCCAATCAAATTAACCATCTTTGCAATTATTATTTAGTCTTAAAATCTTTAACATTATTCCTGTTTTTTAAATCGTAATGAATTTTGAATTTATTGTGATTCAACCTATCTCATGGATGTAAATAATGGATAAAACTTACACTAAAGAAGAGAAGCGAGGCCGTATACGCGGTATCGTCGGCGCAGCTTCAGGAAACTTAGTAGAATGGTTTGATTTTTATATTTATGCTGTGTTTGCGGCATATTTCACTAAAGCATTAACTGCACCTGATATGGACTCCGGTACTCAAGCAATTTATGTATGGGGTGTCTTTGCAGCCAGCTTCTTTATGCGACCAATTGGTAGCTGGGTTTTCGGACGAATTGCCGATAAACATGGCCGTAAAAAATCAATGGTCATTTCCATCTGTCTTATGGCAGTAAGCTCTTTCTTATTTGCCGCACTCCCAACCTATGAACAAGTAGGAATGGCAGCGCCTTTCCTACTTTTACTTGTTCGCCTGCTACAGGGTTTATCTGTAGGTGGTGAATATGGTGCTGTAGCAACCTATATGAGTGAGCTTGGCTTAAAGGGTCAACGAGGCTTTTTTGCTTCTTTCCAATATGTCACTTTGTCAGGTGGTCAATTATTAGCAAGCTTGCTCGGTGTTATTATGTTGGCATTCCTATCAGAGCAGCAATTGCTTGATGGTGGCTGGCGTATTCCTTTTGTCATTGGTGGTATTGCTGCAATTATCTCCCTACTTGCACGTAGCCGTTTGGAAGAAACATTATCTAGCGAAGACAGTGATAAAGAAGAATCTGGAAGCTTAAGTGAACTGTTTAAAAATCACTGGAAAACCTTTTTATTGGTTGTAGGTTATACCTCTGCGGGTTCCCTCACCTTCTATGTGATTACAGTATATTCAAAGACCTACCTCACCAATATGGGTGTAGATAGTAAAACTGTCGGATTCATTATGACAGCTTCACTCTTTATCTTTATGCTTGCACAACCTGTATTTGGTGCTATTTCTGACCGCATTGGCCGTCGTGCTGCAATGCTTGCGTTCAGTGGTACTATGGCGATTTTCATCTATCCAGTCATGGTGATCTGGATGCCACATTTCAGTTATTCACCATTGATGGTTGCTCTGTTACTTATTTTCCTCATGATGTTGCTTAGCTTCTATACCTCTATCAGTGGATTGGTTAAGGCAGAAATGTTCCCACCACATGTTCGCGCATTGGGTGTTGGTTTCTCTTATGCTGTGGGTAATGCAATCTTTGGTGGTTCTGCACCATCTGTTGCACTACAGTTCAAAGCAGCGGGTATTGAAAGCACCTTCTTCCTTTATGTGATTGTCATGTTAGTGATCTGTTTCTTATGTAGTTTTAAATTACCGAAAGAACCGGAATATCTAAAACATGACCACTAAATAACATGGTTAAGCCCTTATTAATAGCTTGTGGTCACTGAATTTGAGATCTACGCTATTCAAAAAAGCTGTACTACCCAAAGGTGGTACAGCTTTTTTATTATAAGGCTTAGCTTCAATAGATGCTGTTTTCAAGTTGCCTATCTCAATTTCACGCAATGGTAAATTCTAGCAAGATAAAACCACCAATCCCCCCGCCTAAGAAAAATGTATTTACAACTCAGCCTTGGTAAATAAATAAAGTTGAAGAATACAAAGCGTAATCTGATATAGTAGCGCACATATCGTAGTCTTTATCTTTACCCAACTCTCTTCAAACGGGTAACTTTATCAAACTCAAAAATTTTATTGATATTTATTAGTGGTCTAAAGTGAAAATTGTCATTCTTAATAAACCTTATGACGTCCTCTCCCAGTTTCGTAAAGACGAAGCACATATGACGATGTCTGACTTCGTAGATGACTCGACTTTGCGTTTGGCGGGTCGTCTCGATATGGACTCTGAAGGTTTAGTTTTTTTAACTGATCATGGTGGTTTAAATCAATACATTACCAATCCTGCCAATAAGAAATTTAAAACTTATTTGGTGCAAGTTGATGGTGATGTGACTGAAGAAGCCCTAGAACAGTTGCGTAAAGGTGTTGAGCTAAAAGATGGTATGACTTTACCTGCTCAAGCGAATAAAGTTGAACAACCTGAATGGTTATGGGATCGTGATCCACCAGTACGTTTCCGTGCCAATATTCCAACATCTTGGATTGAAATTTCTATTTGTGAAGGCCGTAACCGTCAAGTCCGTCGTATGACTTCGGCTGTTGGTTTTCCAACTTTACGTTTGATCCGCACCAAGATTGGTGCAATTGATTTGGTTCAAATGGGTTTACAACCTGGTGAAACCAAAGAAATTGAACCATTACTTTATCCAGACTTCCAAAATATTCCAGCAGACGAACCTTATCGCTCACGCTCTTATGTGAAGAAACCTGGCGGTACAGGCGGAAAACCCATCGTTCGTAAGAATAAAGATGGTTCAACAAAGAAATCTGGAACTAAACGTATCTGGCAAATGGAAGATGGTGAAAAACCACGTCGTAAGACCAATGGTACCACCCGCCCAAATACCAAAGCACCACGTGGTCGTGGACGTAATAGTCGCTAGGATTTAGTCCTTCTAAGCTATAAAGCAATTGCCGCTTATTGTAAAAATGCCCAATGAATTTCATTGGGCGTTTTTATTTTATAACTAAAAAACTCAAGACCAATTAAAACCAATCGCCCCCTCATCATTTAAATTGATTCATGCGTAAACTTGCAAATAAATAACTTAAACAAAGATTTACTCCCTCAATAAAAAAGCCGATGCGTATGCATCGGCTTTTCTCACCAACAAGATCGTCGGTTTATAGCATTTAAAACTTAAACAGTTGCAAGTGTAGCGTTAAGCGTCGCACTTGGACGCATTACAGCTTCAACCTTAGCGGTATCAACTGCATAGTAACCACCAATATCCGCTGGCTTACCTTGAACAGCTGCAAGCTCAGCAAGGATTTTATCTTCGTTCTCATCCAATGCTTTTGCAAGTGGTGCAAACTTGGCTTTTAATTCAGCATCGTCATTTTGTGCAGCAAGTGCTTCAGCCCAGAACTTCGCAAGGTAGAAATGGCTACCACGGTTGTCAAGCTCACCTGTACGGCGTGATGGAGACTTGTCGTTATCCAACAATTGACCAGTTGCTTGATCCAATGTTTTCGCCAATAACTTAGCACGCGCATTGTCTTCTTTAATACCTAGCTCTTCTAAAGAAACAGCCAAGGCCAAGAATTCACCAAGAGAGTCCCAACGCAAGTGGTTTTCTTCTACAAGCTGTTGTACGTGTTTAGGTGCTGAACCACCCGCACCTGTTTCGTACATACCGCCACCCGCCATTAACGGAACGATAGACAACATTTTCGCAGAAGTACCCAATTCCATGATTGGGAACAAGTCAGTTAAGTAATCACGTAAAATGTTACCAGTCACTGAAATTGTATCTAAACCACGAGCAACACGTTCAAGCGTATAACGCATTGCACGTACTTGTGACATGATTTGGATATCAAGACCTGCTGTATCATGATCTTTCAAGTATTTTTGTACTTTCTTGATCAATTCATTTTCATGTGGACGGTATGGGTCAAGCCAGAAGATTGCTGGCATACCTGAGTTACGCGCACGCGTTACCGCAAGTTTTACCCAGTCACGAATCGGTGCGTCTTTCACCTGACACATACGCCAGATATCGCCTTCCTCAACGTTTTGTGACATCAACACTTCACCAGTTTCAAGATCTGTGATGTTTGCAACACCCGCTTCAGTGATCTCAAAAGTTTTGTCATGTGAACCGTATTCTTCAGCTTTTTGCGCCATCAAACCAACGTTTGGCACAGTACCCATAGTACGTGGGTCAAAGTTACCATTCCACTTACAGAAATTAATCATTTCTTGGTAGATACGTGCGAATGTTGACTCTGGCATAACAGCTTTACAATCATACTGCTTACCATCAGCACCCCACATTTTACCGCCACCACGAATCATCGCAGGCATAGATGCATCTACAATCACATCATTTGGTGAATGGAAGTTAGTAATACCTTTCGCTGAATCCACCATTGCAAGTGCAGGACGGTGTTCTTGGCAAGCATGAAGATCTTCAATGATCTCTTCACGTAATGATGTTGGTAAAGTTGCAATCTTCTCGTAAAGACCAGCCATACCGTTATTGACGTTAATACCTAACTCATCAAATAACTTAGCATGCTTTTCAAATGCTTCTTTATAGTAAATTTTTACACAGTGACCGAATACAATCGGGTGTGAAACTTTCATCATGGTTGCTTTTACATGCAACGAAAATAAAATGCCCGCTTCACGGCAATCATCAAGTTCTTTCTCATAGAAATCGCAAAGCGCTTTCTTGCTCATAAACATTGAATCGATGATTTCGCCATCAAGTAATGCAACTTTTGGCTTAAGCACAATGCTCTCACCATTTTTGGTGATAAGTTCCATTTTTACGTTACGCGCACGGTCAAGTGTCATTGACTTTTCACCGTGATAGAAATCGCCCTCATCCATATGCGAAACATGTGTTTGTGACCACTGTTTCCATTCGCTCATTGAATGTGGATGTTTCTTCGCATAGTTTTTCACTGCTGCAGGTGCACGACGGTCAGAGTTACCTTCACGTAACACTGGATTCACCGCTGAACCAAGGCACTTGCTATAACGTACCTTAATTGCTTTTTCTTCTTCAGTTGTTGGATTTTCAGGATAGTCTGGGATTGCATAACCCTTTGACTGAAGTTCCTTAATACATGCGCTCAACTGAGCAACAGATGCACTGATATTTGGGAGTTTGATAATGTTAGTGTCTGGATCTTGAGTAAGACGCCCTAAATGCGCAAGGTTGTCAGATACTTTCTGTTCATCGCTTAAGTATTCCGCGAATTCTGCAAGAACACGAGCAGCTACAGAAATATCAGTTTTGACAATCTCTACGCCAGCTGGCTTAGTAAAGGTCTCAATGATCGGCAGTAGCGAATAAGTCGCCAACAATGGCGCCTCGTCAGTCAGTGTGTAAATGATTGTTGACTTTCCACCAGCCATATATAGCCCCTTGCTTTAAATTGTGTTTTGAGAACCGAGCTTGTGACCCAGCCCTTACGAACCGACTTGCTTAAATTTAACCCCAAGAGTATCAGCCTTCCTGGTATTACAGTCAACGTAAGATCTGTGATAACGACATTTCGTAAAAAAATGGTACATCACAAATATTGCATTAATATCAATGTTTGCACAAAAATTAAGCATTTTCTTGTAAAAATAGCCATTCCGACCAAGAGCAACAACAATCCATGCCGTCTTCTGCTTTATTGTTTTAAACATTAAAAATTTTATCTTGCTGATTCTTACAGACTGAGCAGCAAATTGAAAGCCATTGAAAACAGATCGACGCGCTTCAGCGACATAAAACAAGCCAAACAGCACAAACAAAAATTAGCTAAATACTATTTAAATTTTAAATCATTCAAGTCTGCCTTAAGGTGAATGAGCAAATGAATGGAAAATTATTTATTCCCCTAATGCGCTGGTCACGATATGACAATAAATATTATTTGGTTAACTTATACTCACAAAACAACAATACTTTTACCTTGAATAGTAAGTCAAAAAATCGTTATTAATAAATTACATGTTTAATTTTCCATCACATCATTGATGGAAGAATAACCTTCAATGATGTATTTCCGATCCCAAAATTAATATTAAAACTGTAGAGGTAATATGTTAATGCTATTACTCATCGTAATACTTATTCAAATCATCTCACTCTGGGCCGTTTTCTTTTTTGCACTTCATCGAACAGTCGGAAGTATCACTACGATTGTCATTGCAATTCTGAGCGCTGTGATCAGCCCGTGGTCTCTCATCCTTGGTCTTCCGCTTATTCTCATCAGTTTAGTGTTACTGATTGAACCACTGCGAATGCAAGTTTTGACTAAACCGGCCTATAAAACATTAGCCAATGCAATGCCAAGCATGAGTACCACTGAACGTGAAGCATTGGATGCGGGTACCAGTTGGTGGGAAAAAGAATTATTTATGGGGGCGCCAGATTGGGAAAAATTTAACAATTATCCCTACCCGACGCTTAGTAATGAAGAGCAATCTTTTTTAGATCATGAGGTTGAACAACTCTGTCAGTTGCTAGATGAATGGGAAATTCATCAAAATAAAGACCTGAATGCAGAGACATGGCAATTTATTAAAGACAATGGCTTTTTTGGACTCATCATCCCTAAAACTTATGGTGGTCGTGAATTTAGCTCTTTTGCACAAAGTCGTATTATGAGCAAAATTGCTTCACGTTCTCTAACCACCGCTGTAACCTGTATGGTGCCTAACTCATTAGGACCAGGTGAGCTCTTACTGAATTATGGTACAGACGAACAAAAAAATCGTTATTTGCCCGGCTTAGCCAAGGGTGAGGAAATTCCTTGTTTTGGACTCACCAGTCCTGAAGCGGGTTCTGATGCTGGGGCGATTCCAGATACTGGCGTGGTTTGTTATGGGGAATTCGAAGGTCAACAAGTGCTTGGCTTAACAATGAATTTCTCAAAACGCTGGATTACCCTAGCACCCGTTGCAACAGTAGTCGGTCTCGCCTTCAAACTGTATGACCCAGATGGCTTATTGGGAGATAAAACTAAAACTGAGTATGGTATTACCTGTGCTCTTATACCCGCCTCTCATGCAGGCGTAGAGGTTGGACCAAGGCACCATCCGGGTGGTTCCCCATTTATGAATGGTACAGTCGAAGGTAAAGATGTCTTTATTCCGCTTGACTGGATTATTGGTGGCGCAAAAAATGCGGGGAATGGCTGGCGTATGCTGATGGAATGTCTGGCTGTTGGACGTGGTATTTCACTTCCTGCACTTTCTACAGCCGCAGGTGAAATGACGTATTTATCTGTAGGTGCATTCGCTAAAATTCGTCAACAATTTAAATTATCAGTAGGTAAATTTGAAGGGGTGCAAGAAGTTAGTAGTGACATCGTCAGCCATACCTATATGTTGGAAGCTTTTCGCTATTTAGTCACTTGCGGTTTAAATCAAGGTGGCAAACCCGCTGTTATGACCGCGATGGCAAAATACTATGCCACTGAAACGATGCGAAAAATCGTCAATCATGGTATGGACATCACTGGTGGTCGTGGTATTCAACAAGGTCCGCGTAACTTTCTTGCCAATATGTATCAAGCCATTCCGATCTCGATAACGGTTGAAGGGGCAAATATCTTAAGCCGTTCGTTGATGATCTTTGGTCAAGGTTCGATGCGTTGCCATCCTTATTTATTTGAGGAATTACAACTGTTACAGGCCGAAGATAAAGCCTCTGCCTTAAATACATTTAACACCATGTTATATCAACATTTAGGCTACACCTTAAACCGTGGCGCGCGTGCGTTCACTTATGGATGGTTTGGGGCAAGTAGTCAACGACCTGACTCATCAGATGCCTTTACTCAACCTTATTATAAAATCATCAATCGATTCAGTACTGACTTCGCCCTAACCGCAGATATGTGTCTTGGACTGTTAGCCGGTGATATTAAGCGTAAAGAAATGCTCTCAGGGCGATTAGCTGATATTCACTCCAAAATGTTTATTGCGACAGCCATTCTCAAATTTTATGAAAATGGTCAAAGATCTTCGCAAGAACAGGTACATGCCAAACTTGCATTGGACGAAATGCTTTATGATGCCCAAGAAGCATTTTTTGGCTTATTTGATAATTTTCCGATTCAAATTGCATCAAGTCTGGTTAAATTTGTTTGTTTCCCATTTGGTCGACCGATCAAAAAACCGAGTGATCGTCAAAAGAGTGAAGCAGCGGAACTGATCATGCAAGATAACCCGTTCCGAGATTATTTAAAAACGCAGGTTTATTATACTGTTGATCCGAACGATGCTTTTGGACGAATGGAAGCCACCTTTAATCTACTCACAACCGTTGAAGACGATTGGAACAGCTTTAAAAAAGCGGAATCTAAAGGTGAATATCAAGGGCTAACATTTGAAGAGCGCATACAGGATGCAGTCACTCGTGGCTTAATCAGCGATGATTTAGCCACAAAATTAACCCAATATAATGCACTTCGTTATGACAGTATGCTCACAGATATTTTTGATGAAAAATTAGAGCAGGTGTTGGTATTAGAAAATCCTCATCTTCACTCAACTTAAATCTATTTGGCAAATGCCATTTAAGAGATAAGGCAATATAAAACGTTGACCATAAACAGCGATTCACCATCGCTGTTTTTTAACATAGACATATTGCCAATGGGTTATTTGACTATTTCGGTATAGTGTTAAAAATATAATAGCTGAGGAAAAAAGACGATGTCTCAACAAGATTATGAAAATGGCTTAAAAGTCCGTACAGAAGTGATGGGAGAAAGCTTTGTAAAACGCGCTCAAGACAATACTGTTGCTTTTACAAGACCTTTGCAAGACTGGATCAATGAGCATGCATGGGGTTCAACTTGGCAACGTGAGGGTGTTTTACCACGTAAATACCGCTCTTTGATTACCATTGCATTTTTAGTTGCACAAAAAAGCCCAACCGAACTAAAAGGTCATATTCGTGGTGCATTGAATAATGGCGCAACAGTTGAAGAAATTCAGGAAGTGTTATTACACAGTTTACCTTACTGTGGCGCACCCACAACCCAAGAAGCATTTCGTGCAGCGCTCGAAGTCATCAATGAATACCAAAAAGAATCATAGACAAGCAATACGTTCTATTTTCAATATAGGCCATGCTAAAAACTATGGCCTATATTGCCGAGTTAATTCCAAAACACATTAAAGCTATAGAAAAACTCATCCACTTCAAAGCGGATATGATATCCCAATTGGGTTAACTCAGAAGAAAGCCCACGAATATCCTCTAAAGCTAGATGTTTAGGTAAAACTGTAAAAACAGCAGTATTGCCCTGCTTGGCATTCTCTTCAATCATTTGGGCTAAACGAACTTTATACAACTCTATATTTAAGTTTGAATTGGCTGCCAATCGTTTCGCATCTTCAGCATGAATAAACATTGTTTAATTTCCATATTATTGTTTTCAAAGGTGTCACTACAAGATATAAATAAATATCGGAATACGCTGTATGCTTTACTTTATGTTCGAAGGCATATACTAAAATATATAGTCACGATAAAAATCGTTGTAACTATAAAAAATCATAAGAAATTTTTTACACACTTTCTGGGTTCACTTCTAGCAAAAACCTACTCACAAAAATCAAAATAAATCCAGTGCTTTATTTCAATGAAATTTAACTTTTGTATTTAAAAAGTAAATGATAATTGTTATTATTTACTTAATTTTTAACCTTTCATTATTTGATTGCCTATGAATAGCCAGACTGAACTCGATGCACTTAGCGCGTCAGTTTCAACTCCGACTGTATCTACACGAGCTAAATCCGCACCGTCCCTCATACAATATCGTGTCATGATTTTCTATCGTTTTGCTCTGGCAATTCTTGGTGGTTATCTGCTTGCGTCTTTGTCCGCTATAGTGATTGCAAAAACATTTGCTGATTATCGTGCCACGGCTGCGATGAGTGCAACGCTACTTGCTTTCTGTATTCACTGTGCTGCATTCATTTGGGTTTTTATGGTCAATAAGACATCAAAAGCCAGCTTAGGCATACTGATTCCAAGTATCATTTTATTTGTCATTTATAAAATGATGGGGAATTAAGATGCGCGTAGATTCAAAAGTTGAAGGTCCACGCCAATCTATGTCATGGTTACATACATGGGCAAGCTTAATTCTTGGTTGGTTACTCTATGCAATTTTTTTGACAGGAACATTGAGTTTCTTTCAGTCTGAAATAACGGCTTGGATGAAACCAGAAATACATCAATCCGTTCCAAGTGATTCTCAAGTACAGCAAACCCAAGTTGCCTTAGATTATCTACAAAAGAACTATCCTGATGCTGGTAGTTGGACGATTCAATTACCCAATTCTAGACAGACCACAACTGAATTAAATATTCGTAAACAAGGTGAAGATCTACAAGCGCGTCGTGGTGGGGAAAGAATCACCATAGACAGTGCAACTGGACAAGTTATTGAAGCACGAGACACCCGTGGTGGTGGTTTTCTATATCGCTTTCACTTTGAACTGTATGGGTTTGATCGTATTTGGGCACGTTGGATCGTCGGTTTAGCTACCATGCTGATGTTTGTGGCAATTATCAGTGGCATTATCACCCATAAAAAAATTTTTAAAGATTTCTTTACGTTCCGTTCAGGTAAAGGCCAACGCTCTTGGTTAGATGCACATAATGCCACAGCTGTTTTTGCCCTTCCCTTTCATATCATGATCACCTTCAGTGGTTTGTTATTACTAATGTTTATGTTTATGCCTTGGGGAATCAACCAAGTCTATAAAGATCGACAAGAGTTTTTTCAAGAGATGCGCGGAGGTGCAGTTCAGCAAAATAATGCTCGCAATAGAAATGCTGAAAACCGTACTGGTTCTGCAAATACAAGTCAAACTCAAGGTCAAAATGAACAACGCTCACGAGGTGAAAGAGGCAAAAAACATCAACAAGATGTTGGTCATCCTGCGCCACTCACCGACTTAACCCCGCTTATTACAACCGCACAAGCGCAGTGGAAAGAAAATCCGATTGCTTCTATTCAAATCATTGCGCCAAATACATCCAATGCCACCATTGAACTTCGCGCTTTATATGCGAAGAGTGTAGTTCAGCGTGGTGTTTACCCCATTTTAAAATTCGATGGCGTGACTGGCAAAGACATCAGCGAAGCGGCTCAAGCAAACAATGCCTCTATCCCAATGGGGATTTACAATGTGGTGACTGTATTGCATGAAGCACGTGGTCTTGATTTAACCTTCCGCTGGTTATTGTTCTTCTCTGGTGTAATGGGCACATTAATGGTTGCAACGGGGCTGATCTTATGGTGCGTCAAACGTGCACCGCAACAACAAAAACAAGGCTATAAATCATTTGGTTATCGTTTTGTTGAAGTGATGAATATTGCCGCTGTGATTGGATTACCTATTGCATGTGCAGCCTACTTCTACGCCAATCGTTTCATTCCATTTGAAATAGAAACACGTTTAAATTGGGAAATTAGAGCCTTCTTTATTGTATGGTTAGCTACGTTAATTTATGCAGCGCTTCGCCCACATCGTCAAGCTTGGCTAGAACTTCTATTGTTCTCTGGTGTTGCTTTTGCCCTATTGCCTATTGTCAATTTTATTACGGGTGGTCAAGCACTTTGGAACAGTATTGCCAATGGCCAATGGATGATTGCGTCTTTTGATTTAATGACATGGGCGCTTGCGATTTTGTTTTTCTACTCATTTTATAAAGTTAAAAAACATAAAGGGCTTCCTGTCAAAAAAGCCAGACATGTACCTTCAAATAAGGAGATTTCAGCGTGATTTTCTTCTTATTAATTTGGTCTTTGTCTAGCTTGGCTTTTATCGCGCTTGCCAGCGCAATGTCAAAGCATCAAAAACAGTTCTATGGACATGAACTAAGCCCCAAACAAACCCAACTTGCTTCTATTGCTGGTTGGGCTTTACTGCTGATTTCACTGATCATTTGTGTCATGTCAGGGCAGCTTAGTAGCATGCTCAGCATTTGGGTTGGAGTACTGACCTTTTCAGCATTATTTGTTGGGGTGTTATTAAGCTATTACAGTTTAAAAATGAAATTGGCTGCCAGCTTTTGTGTGGGCATCAGCTTAATCACAAGTGTGATGCTACTCATTTAAACTGTTTCACAAAAATCAGTTATAATCATTAGCCAATCTACGGATTGGCTTTTTTTCTATCAAATTTATTGCCTTGTATTGGTATTTTTATGTCTAAACCACTTTCAATCCCTTCAGAATTACTCAATCGTGCGGCAATGGGCAATCCCGCTGCACAATTTGAACTTGCTGAAATATATATGCAAAGTGAAGATGAAGATAACAATCAACTTGCAGAAGAATGGGCACTCAAAGCAGCACAATTAGGCCATGTTGAAGCCATGTATTGGTTAGGTGAAGGCTATGCTTATTATGCAAAAGATATCCTTGAAGAAGATCCTAAAGAAGCCAAGGCTTATTTTGAACATGCCCACCGCTGGTTAGAGCAAGCGGCCAAACATCAGCATCCTGCTGCTATTTTAGAGTTATCCAATTTCTATCGTCGTGGCGATGTGGTTGAAAAAGATCTGGTGAAATCAGTAGAGCTGGTTGAGCAAGCAGCAAAACTGGGTGAAGTCCAAGCCATGCGTGATCTTGTTTGTATTTATGAACACGGGATGGGCGTTGAGGTTGATGAAGAAAAAGCTGATTTTTGGGCTGAAAAAGCCAAGTCAGCTGAAGACACCTCAGTATAATTTATAAATTTAAGCCCATATAAAATGGGCTTAAATTTGATTCACTTATTTAATTACGTAAATGCACAAAAATTACATCTAAATCTTGTTTAGGTACAAAGTTTTTCTCAACCATTTGGAATTGTGTCGGGTTAATTTTATTGACTTTACCTTTCCAACAAAACGATACCAACTCTCCCTGATCACGTTCAATGGTCAATTTAAAGTTTTCAATCGGTTTCGCCCAATTTGCCCCAGTAGTCAAGATATAACTCAGTGCATTAAAAGGCGAATGTTCCGACTGTGCTTTTTTCAAGCCTTTCTTAAAATTACTGTCCATACAAAATTGTTGATTATATTCATCTGGATATAATGCAACCGAACCACCCACTAAAGGTTTATATTGATGTTTTACCTGTGTAATTGAATTGGCTTTAAAAGTTTGCTTCCAGCTATAAACCACTTGTGATGACCAGTTGATGACTTCGTCTGGATTTTTAGGCAAAATGCTTTTTACTTTAGGGTTTGAGCAGCTTTTTAGTTTCTTTTCAAATACCCCATATTCATCACTTTTACGATTCCAAGGATTTAACATTTCAGTTTGTGAAAAACCACATTGTTTAAATAACTCAGTGACATCAATCGCTTTAGACTTTTCGTCTCTTTGTATAAATGTCTGCACATGCATTGTCGGTTGAACCGCTTTTCCATTAACCTGAATTTTAAAACTTTTTAATAAATCCTCAGTGTGGGCAAAATCGGATTCAAAAGTATTATCAACTCGTGGTAAAGGGAAAAAAACAGTTTCAGTAATATCCTGATTACTGAGGTTTTTAAATTGATAATCGACCTTAATTAATTTTTTACTAATAAATAAGTCTTCACCTTGCATGGCAATATTTTTATTTTTAAGGTACTCAATTCCCCCTGTTCCCACATAACCTGTAGAATCATTGGCAAAAGCTGATGTCGCTGTCAGAATCGATGTGATCAATACGATTTTTTTCATTCTCTTTAATCCAAATCAGGAAATTCTATTGTTTGATAATGCACACAATAAATGGATTCATCAAAAATAATATGTCTAGCAATCTGTTTGATAATCTGTTCTTGTAAAAGAATTTCTTTTTCTAAAACTTCATTCCAATAGATTGAGTTTTCTGAAAAATTCTCATAATAATCCAATACTTCAATCATCGCATTAAACAAAGCCACTAAATGCTGGCTTTTGTTTTGATTTGACACCATCAAGAAAAAGGCATCCAAAGAAATCACTTCAATGGCCGCTAATTCCTCATAATCATCGGCATATTCATCTACTAAAGCATTTAATTGTCGAATTTGCTTTTGATAATCAATTAAATTTTCTTGATCAACATCCTGAAACAATTGTTTTTTATCAATTTTAATTTGATAATTTTGTTCAATAGCAGATTGAAACGTTGGTAATTTTTCAAAAAAAGCAAAAACAGCTTTCACCAAACTTTTCCGCTGTTCAAGAGAAGCCTGCTCAATGGCTTGTCGTAATGCAAAGCTATGCTGATCTATTATTTTTACAATATCCATAAATTTAATGTTCCCGATATTCACTTTTTAAACCCAAAAAAACCAGATATAGAAAAAGCAAAGCACGCATCATAATCACAAATACTGCAATCATCGTTGCACAGCTCTAGCACTTGGCAAACGCTTAAACGCATCATCTTGATTTTATTTCTGTTTATATATCAGTAAATACTGATCATATTTTTGCATAGCTTAGCGATTCAAAAACAATTCTATCTTTTAGTTGAATATTAACCAACTACATTTGAACTCTATTAAAATCTAGGTACAATAGTCGCCAGTCGAGGGATGCTGCGACTTTTTCACAGGCACATAAATGTGAAATCGCTAGGCTCGACGATTCGGTCAGACCTTCGTGCTGATCAACAACGGCATCCGCGAACTGAATGATCAATATTTTTTTAATATAAAGGAGATCGTGATGAACGCGGTTAATGCTTCATTTACAGATTATAAAGTTGCAGATATTTCCCTCGCTGACTACGGTCGTAAAGAAATCAAACTTGCTGAAGCAGAAATGCCAGCGTTGATGGGCTTACGTAAACGTTATTCAGCAGCAAAACCTCTTGCTGGCGCAAAAATTCTTGGTTGTATTCATATGACCATTCAAACTGCTGTTTTAATTGAAACACTGGTTGAATTAGGCGCAGAAGTACGTTGGACTTCATGTAACATCTTCTCAACTCAAGACCATGCAGCAGCAGCAATTGCAGCATCTGGTGTTCCAGTATTCGCTTGGAAAGGTGAAACTGAAGAAGAATACATGTGGTGTCTTGAGCAACAAATCAATGTTAATGGCACGCCTTGGGATGCCAACATGATTCTTGATGATGGTGGTGATTTAACTGCTGTTGTTCATGAAAAATATCCTGAACTTATTGCTAAAATTCATGGTATTACAGAAGAAACGACTACGGGTGTTCAACGTCTAAACGAAATGTTCCGTGATGGTACTTTAAAAGTTCCTGCAATTAACGTGAATGATTCAATCACAAAATCTAAAAACGACAATAAATATGGTTGCCGTCATTCATTAAATGATGCAATCAAACGCGGTACAGATATGTTGTTATCTGGTCGTCGTGCGCTAGTAATTGGTTATGGTGATGTTGGTAAAGGTTCTGCTCAATCACTTCGCCAAGAAGGTATGATTGTACGTGTAACTGAAATTGACCCAATCTGTGCAATGCAAGCATGTATGGACGGTTATGAAGTTGTTTCTCCATATAAAAATGGTGTACAAACAGGTAAAAAAGAAGACATTAACCTAGACCTTCTTCAAAATACTGATTTGATCGTAACAACAACTGGTAACTACCACGTATGTGATTCTGCAATGTTAGATACATTAAAAGCAGGTTCAGTGGTGTGTAATATCGGACACTTTGATACTGAAATCGATACAAACTATTTACGTGGTTACAAGTGGGTTGAAGTTAAGCCTCAAGTACACCAAGTGTATCGTACAGAAAATGAAAATGATTACCTGATTCTTCTTTCAGAAGGTCGTTTGGTTAACCTTGGTAATGCAACAGGTCACCCTTCACGCGTGATGGATGGTTCTTTTGCGAACCAAGTATTAGGTCAAATGCACTTATTCGCAGAGAAATTTGCTGATCTTCCAGAAGATCAAAAAGCAGCACAGATCCGTGTTGAACTGATTCCTAAGAAATTAGATGAAGAAGTTGCTGCTGCAATGGTTGCTGGTTTTGGTGGTGTATTGACGCAATTGACTCAAGTTCAAGCAGATTACTTGGGCGTTGCAGTTGAAGGTCCATTTAAATCTGAGGCTTATAAGTACTAAGTTTTAATCCCCTCTCCCTAGCTTTCTCTCTTAGGGAGAAAGCAATATTCATTAACGTATTAATGAATATAAAGGCAAGGTCCTCTCCTTTTAGGAAAGGACCTCGGAGAGGCTAAAACAAATTAAAAAAGTATGAATAAAAAAGGATTTAACCATGACCAAACGTGTTCCAATTTCGTTTGAGTTTTTCCCGACCAAAACTGATGCAGGGGCGGAAAAACTTAAGCTTGTTCATCAAGAATTACAGCTTTTAAATCCAGAGTTTTTCTCGATAACTTATGGAGCTGGTGGTTCTACTCGTGAACGTACACTAGCCGCAATTGCTGACTTTAATGGTAAAGGCACACCTGTTGCCCCTCACCTTTCATGTATTGGTGATGACAAAGTCCGTATTGCTGAATTACTCGATATCTATAAAGCTCAAGGGATTGATCGTATTGTTGCACTTCGAGGTGATTTACCTTCAGGTCAAGTCGGCCTAGGTGAACTGCCTTATGCGACTGATTTGGTCCGTTTTATTCGTGAACACTCAGGTGATCATTTTAAAATTGAAGTTGCGGCATATCCTGAAATGCATCCACAAGCTGACAACTTTGATGCAGACATTCAGCACTTTGCAGAAAAAGTCAAAGCAGGTGCAAATGCAGCCATCACTCAATTTTTCTTTAATCCAGATGCCTATTTCTATTTTGTAGAGCGTATCCAAAAACAAGGAATTGATATTCCTGTTGCGCCAGGAATTATGCCAATTACCAATGCCAGCAATTTAATCCGCTTTGCAGATGGGACAGGTGCAGAAATTCCGCGCTGGATTCGTAAGCAACTTGCGACCTATGGTGATGACACTGCAAGTATCAAAGCCTTTGGACATGAAGTTGTGATCAAACTGTGTGAACGCCTTATTGCAGGAGGTGCACCAAGTTTGCATTTCTATAGCATGAATCATACTGAGCCAAACCGCCAATTGGTACTTGATCTCGGTTTAGCTTAAATCAAAATTGCATCATCAACTTGTGAGTAATACTGCATGCCCCGTTTTTATATTGAAACTGATTTAGCTGTCGAAACTACGGTTGAACTCACTGAAACAGTATTTCATCATTGGGTCAAAGTATTGCGTGCACAAGTGGGTGAAAAAGCCACCTTGTTCAATGGACAAGGGGGTGAATATGAAGTGACTTTAACAGCGGTCGCAAAAAAATCTGCTTCTGTTTTAGTCAATTCATTTAATCCAGATAACCGTACCCCTGCTTTTACAGCCCTACTTGGACAAGTCATGAGTAAGGGCGATCGTATGGATTATGCGATTCAAAAAGCTGTGGAATTGGGCGTATCTCAAATTCAATTGCTCACATCAGAACGCTGTGAAATGCGTTTAAAATATGATCGAGATCAAAAGAAATTAGATCATTGGCAAGCTATAGCGATTGCAGCTTGTGAACAATGTGGTATGAATCTTGTTCCGCAGATTTTAGCGCCTCTAAGCCTAAACGAATGGATCAAAACTGAATTACCGCAGAGCAAATTTGTCCTTGCGCCTGAAAAAGAGCAGACAGATGTACTGAAAGATATAAGCCCTGATATTGCCCTTTTGATTGGCCCTGAAGGTGGCTTAAATGAAGCTGAAATTGATCAGGCCAACCAATATGGATTTAAAAATTGGTGCATCGGTGATCGTATTTTAAGAACTGAAACAGCCCCTGTAGTTGCTTTATCAATTTTGAATTATCAAAGCTTTAAAAAGTGATGTATGTCATGTAAAATAATTGCAAATTGGATGATTTCACAGTATTTTAATTCCAAAGAAACTATTAATTAGCAAATTTTAAATAGTTGCTCCGTTAAACCTACACATTCTAAAAATAGCAGAGGTGCAAGCGCTAATGAATGATGTTCAGGAAGAGCTTCTTTCATATGATGTGAATTCGTCGAACATCAGAAAGATAACCAAAGATATCCGGATATTTTTTATCTGGGTATTTTTTACGTGTATCTGTGACGCTTTAATCTATATTTACTTATTTAATACTTCTTCTGAATTATTAAGTGGTTGGTTTATTCTGACTATTTTATTTATATTATCGGGATTTTTTTCTTCTACCTATCTTTTACAGCAAAATAAAGTCCAAGAATTTAAACATCTTGATCTTTTTTTTCAGTTTTCTTGTTTGATCTTAGGAAGCTTATTTGGGATTGGCGTTTATATCATCAATTTAGAATTTATGATGATGCCAAATGTGGTTGACCCATTTTTTTCATTTCTATTATCTAGCTTTTTACTGAGTTTTTCATATGTTTTAGCAATGAATTTTCTCAATCAAAGATTTAGCTATTTTATTGCTTTATTTGTGCCTTCTGCGATTCCGGTGCTCACGCTCCCCCTGCTTTTTCCTCAAAATACCAACGAAATCTATAGCACTATTTTCATTGTTTGGTTCTCTTTATTATTCTTTAGCACTTATGCTTCACATAAAATTTATATTAATTCTGAAATATTAGACCTGAAAAATAAGTTTTTATTTAAGCAATCACAAGAACAACTTGCAAATTATAAAGGCTTAGAAATACAACTCAAAAATGAAATCTCAAAAACACAGGTCATGAAAAGTGAATTGCAGTTACATAATCATTTATTAGAACAAAAAGTAAAAGAACGAATTTTCGATTTTAAACAGATGAATGACCGTTTAGAAAATCATCAGGCCAACTTAGCTTTTGCCCATGAAACCGCGGGTATTCATTCTTGGGTCTGGAATATTGAAAAAAGAACTTTTGAAATTTCCGACTCAAAAAGCGGTGCAGAATTCAAACAACTCAACCTAAAACACAATAGCGTAGATGAATATGTTCATCCTGATGATATTGTCAATTATAAAACCATCCTGAAACAACATCTCAAAGGTAAAACTGAGCGCTTTGAGGCAATCTACCGTGTTAAGCGAGATGGTCAATGGTGCTGGATTCAAGACATTGGCAAAGTGGTTTCTAAGAACATCAATAACAAACCGCTCAGAATGGTGGGAATCCAACGCGACATTCAAAAAGAAAAGACTGACCAAGAAAAGCTAAAACTCGCAGCAAATGTATTAGCACAAGTAGCTGAAGGTGTTTTCATTTTAGATAATAATTTATGCTACTTAGAAGTGAACCCTTATTTTGAAAAGCTCTTAGATTATAAACAACACAATATCGTTGGAAATCATCTATTTGATATCACGATCAATAATAATTCTCGTACCCAACAGATGTATAACGTGATTACCCAAAGTTTAATTCAAAAGGGAGAATTTGAGTCTGAATTACAGATTGATTTTACCTCTGGGAAAAAACTTGCACTCTGGGTACACATCAATGCAATTTATGATGAAAAAAATAAATTTTGCAACTATGTCGGCATTATTACCGATTTAACTGATCGTAAAAAACAAGAACAACGACTCTCGTATTTAGAACATTATGACATCCTGACCGATTTGCCAAATCGCTTTTATTTCAAACAACAACTGCATAATTATTTAATTCACTATTCTGATTCATTTAAAAATTTTGCGGTTTTACGTATCAACATTGACCGTTTTAAATTATTCAATGAATTTATGAGCCATAAAGAAGGTGATGAATTATTAAAGCAAGTCGCTCACAGATTAAGATTATGTTGTCCAAATGCCTCTTTGATCGCTTATTTAAATAATGATGATTTTGCAGTGATCTATAATTTAAGCAGCAATAACATCAATATTCATCAACATACACAACATATTTTAGATGCGTTTAAACAACCTTTTGATGTTAAAGAACAAGAACAAACCATCACCATTTCTATTGGCGTTGCGCTATATCCAGAGCATGGCTTACAGCTTGACAGTCTCAATGGTCATGCAGAATCAGCATTACACGAAGCCAAACGTTTAGGCGGAAACACTGTATATTTTTATTCAAACAAAAAAACTCCGTTGCTCAATCAAGGGATCAACTTAGAAAACGAATTAAGAAAAGCCATAAAACATAAAGAACTGACCGTGCATTATCAACCTAAAATCTGTGTTAAAACTCAACGTATTTATGGTTTTGAAGCATTAGTCCGCTGGCAACATCCAACTTTGGGTTATATCTTGCCAGACATTTTTATCCCGCTTGCTGAAGAAACCAGCCTCATTTCAGATATTGGTTTAATTGTATTGCATGAAACCTGTAAGCAAATACAGCAGTGGCAATCCCTTGGTTTTGATCATTTTAGGGTTTCGATCAATATTGTGGCACAACAAATTTACCGCGGACAGTTGGTTAAAGATATCGATTATGCCCTTAAAAAATATAATATTTCAGGTGATATGCTTGAACTGGAACTTACTGAATCTTCTTTGTTTGATAAGTCAGAAGAAGTTAATTTTCTCCTACAACAATTAAAAGATCGCCATATTTCTATTTCTTTGGATGATTTTGGAACAGGCTACTCATCTTTAGCTTATCTAACCAGTTACCCTTTTGATATCTTAAAAATAGATCGTGCTTTTATTTCAAAAATTGGACAAGAAAAAGACGAAGCAATCGTCAATGCGATTATTGCTATGGGCAATGCAATCGGCATTACCTTAGTGGCTGAAGGCGTTGAAACTAAAGAGCAAGCGTTATTTTTACAAAAACACGGTTGTTATATTTTACAAGGCTTTTACTTTTCCAAAGCATTGTCATCTGCGGACAGCACAAAATATTTGGAACAGCATAAACTTATAAAGATTTGTTAATTTTTTTAGACTTTATATCTATTACTTTGTTTGAAATAACTATTTTTTGACTGTCGGTATCGCTCAACAAATGTTATATTCGATGAAATTTAGTCAAACCACCAGCCTCGCTGGAACATGTAATAATCGAGATTCAGATGGATGATCAATCTTTAAAACAGCAAGCCCTTTACTATCACGAATTTCCAACACCAGGAAAAATTAGCGTTACGCCAAGTAAGCAACTTGTCAATCAACATGACCTTGCGCTTGCTTACTCACCAGGTGTGGCAGCGCCTTGTTTAGAAATTGAAAAAGACCCTTCAAAAGCAGCGCTTTATACTGCTCGTGGCAACTTGGTTGCAGTGGTCAGTAATGGTACAGCCGTTTTAGGTCTAGGTAATATTGGTCCATTAGCATCTAAGCCTGTAATGGAAGGCAAAGGCGTATTATTTAAAAAGTTTGCTGGTGTAGACGTTTTTGATATTGAAATTGCTGAAAATGATCCTGACAAAATTGTGGATATCGTTGCGGCTTTAGAACCGACTTTTGGTGGTATTAACCTCGAAGATATTAAAGCACCAGAGTGTTTTTATATTGAGCAAAAGCTTCGTGAACGCATGAAAATCCCTGTGTTTCATGATGACCAACACGGTACTTCAATTATCGTAGGTTCAGCCCTTCTCAATGCTTTGCAACTCAATGGCAAAAAAATTGACGAAATCAAAATTGTTGCTTCAGGTGCAGGTGCTGCGGCACTTTCTTGTTTAGACTTGCTATGTGCAATTGGTGCTAAAAAAGAAAATATCGTGGTTGCTGACTCACGCGGTTTATTGACCACTAAACGTGAAGGCTTGGATGAGTCTAAAAAGCGTTATGTGCAAGATATTGAGGGTACTCAACTTGCAGATGTGATTGCAGATGCAGATATGTTCCTTGGCCTTTCTGCGGCAGGCATTTTAACCAAAGAAATGGTTAAAGTTATGGCGGCTGATCCAATCATCTTTGCATTGGCAAACCCAGATCCAGAGATTTTACCTGAACATGCGCATGAAGTACGTCCAGATGTAATCATGGCTACTGGTCGTTCAGATTATCCGAACCAAGTAAACAACGCGCTTTGCTTCCCTTATATCTTCCGTGGTGCGCTAGATGTTGGCGCTACGACGATTAATGAAGAAATGAAAATTGCTTGTGTACATGCAATTGCACGTATGGCACATGTTGAAGCGGATGCCGCATCTTATGGTGAAAAATCTGCATCATTTGGTCGTGATTACTTAATTCCACGTCCACTTGATCAACGCTTAATTCTTGAAATTGCTCCTGCTGTTGCACAAGCTGCAATGGATTCAGGTGTTGCAAGTCGCCCAATTGCGGATTTCTCGGCTTATCGTCAACGTCTATCTGAATTTGTTTATAATTCAGCATTGATGATGAAACCAATTTTTGCACAAGCGAAAACTGCACCTAAACGTATTGCATATGCTGAAGGTGAAGATCTACGTGTATTGCGTGCGATTCAAATCGCAGTAGATGAAGGTTTGGCACAACCTATTTTGGTCGGTCGTACTGCAGTCATTGAAGCAAATATCAAAAAATTAGGTTTGCGTCTTGAACACGGTGTAAATATTACCATCGTCGATCAAGAAAAGAATCCTGATTACGATAAGTTTGCAGATGACTATTACAACTTGATGCAACGTAAAGGTGTAACGCCTGAGTATGCACAACGTGAAACACGTCGTCGTTCTACCTTGATTGCAGCAATGTTGGTTCGTCATGGTCTTGCAGATGGTATGCTATGCGGTACTTATGCAAGTTATGATATCCATTTAGACTTTGTGAGAAATGTGATTGGTTTAAAAGAAGGTCGTAATAACTTCTTTACGCTTAATGCATTAATGCTTGAAGATCGCAATATCTTTATGGCAGATACATATGTAAATACTAACCCGACTGCTGAACAGCTAGCTGAAATGACTATTTTAGCGGCTGAAGAAGTTCGTCGTTTCGGTATGACGCCAAAAGTTGCATTACTTTCGCATTCTAGCTTTGGTTCAGATCAAAATGATCCAAGTGCACAAAAAATGCGTAAAGTATTTGAAATCTTGACTGAAATCGCACCTGAATTAGAAGTAGATGGTGAAATGCATGCAGATGCTGCACTTGATGAAAATATTCGTCATTTTGCATTCCCAAATTCACGCTTCAAAGGTTCAGCGAACTTGTTGATTATGCCAAATCTTGATGCAGCAAATATTTCATTCAACTTGTTAAAATCAACATCAGGCAATAATGTGACTATTGGTCCTATCTTGCTTGGTGCTGCTAAACCTGTGCATATTTTAACACCTACAGCGACAACACGTCGTTTAGTTAATATGACAGCTTTAACCGTTGCTGAGATTCAACAAGCTGAAGGCTAAGCTTGAAGTCAATTTAACATCAATACCGCAGAACTTTAGTCAATCACTCAAGTTCTGTACTTGAGAAAACCTCTATTCTGTTGCATGATGGCAGTAAGAATAGAGGTTTTTTCATGCAAGTTTATTTAGTAGGCGGTGCCGTTAGAGATCATTTACTCGGTCATCCCTATCACGAAAAGGATTATGTTGTTGTTGGCGCCACGCCAGAGCAACTTCTTGCCCAAGGTTATCAACCCGTTGGGAAAGATTTCCCTGTGTTTTTACATCCCAAAACAAAAGAAGAATATGCCCTAGCCCGTACTGAGCGTAAATCAGGACACGGTTATCATGGATTTGAGTTTTTTACCGATCCAGATGTCACCTTAGAAGAGGATTTAATTCGTCGTGACTTAACCATCAATGCCATTGCGATGGATGAAGCAGGTCAAGTGTATGATCCTTATCATGGACAAGATGATTTAGCAGATAAAATCCTACGTCACGTTTCAGACGCTTTTGCAGAAGATCCGTTACGGGTACTGCGTGTGGCTCGTTTTGCTGCTCGTTATGCACAATATGGTTTTCGTATTGCCGATGAAACACTTGCATTGATGCGTCAACTGGCTGAATCTGGCGAATTAGAAGCACTGACACCTGAACGTGTTTGGAAAGAAACCTCTCGTGCTTTAATGGAACGTCATGCCGATGTTTACTTTGAAGTGTTACGTGAGTGTGGTGCATTAAAAGTGCTCTTTCCTGAAATAGATGCCCTGTTTGGCGTTCCACAACGACCTGAATATCATCCTGAAATTGATTGCGGTATTCACACATTGATGTCTTTACAGCAAGCATGTAAAGCCAATTATTCTTTAGATGTTCGTTTTGCAGTATTGGTACATGACTTAGGCAAAGCTTTAACACCGAAAGATGAATTACCTCGTCATATCATGCATGAAGAACGTGGGATTCAGCCTGTCACAGATGTATGTGATCGTTTACGTGTGCCCACTCAAACGAAACAGCTTGCTCTAGCAGTATGTAAAGAACATTTAAAATGTCATCAGGCTTTTACTTTAAAACCAGGCACCTTATGGCGTTTGTTACAGCGTTTAGATGTGCTGCGTCGTCCTGAGCGGGTCGAAGCTTTTGCGCAAGCCTGTGAATGTGATGCTAAAGGCCGTTTAGGCTTAGAAAATCGCGAATACCCACAAGCGCATTACCTATTAGATGCAATGAAAACTGTACGCACGATTAAAGCATCGGACTTACCCTCAGATATTCAAGGTCCAGATATCGGTGAAATGTTGATTCAAAAACGTATTGAAGCGATTGCTGATTTAAAGCATGAGTTAGGTCATCATCATCATACGGTATAAAAAAATGCCTCTCAGTAATGAGAGGCGTTTTTTTATAAATTCAAAATGCTTAGCTAAAAGGGTTTGGGGTATTCCACGGCTCATTTCTATAAATAATTTTTCCGTCTTCTACACAGAGTATCCATGTGAAAAAGAATTCTTCACCTAAACCTCGGCTTTCAAAACTTGCTTGAGGTAATAACGGTACAATTTTCACTAATAATTCAAATAGATAAAGTGAATGAACTGCAAAATCTGCTTTTCCCTTGCTAAAAGCATTCAGTAAATCAACATACACATCCTCATGAATAGCATCTTCTTTTAAAATTTCAAGAATTTTCTGCTTATGCTTAGAGATATCAATTTCTTCAAAGTCATTATTGTGTATATGTAATTCTGTATAAAAACTCATAATCGACTCCTTTAATCATTTTACTGATATTTAAATAATCGCAAAATTCTCATTTATCCAAGCTTGTGCTAATTCTTCTGATTCAAATTCTCTGATAGTAGCTTGATCAGAATCTATATAGATGATCTCAAAATACTTAAAAGTATTGTTTTCATAAATAGAGTTGATATGTGAAATTTTATCCCTATCCAATGCTGTATGTATTTCTGTATGGATTAGATCAGACATTTCAAATGCAAATAGCTCTTTGTTTTCGCATTTATATGTATCAGAAATCAAATCAAATTTTGGATATAAACAAATAAAGTTATTCATCCAACTACGCACATCAAGAGTATCTATTGATTTTTTACTCTCTAATCCTCCATTATTTTTAGCCTCTTTTATGCTTGATAATACAAAAAAAGAGGCTAAATTAGAAATTTTCACAACAAAGATATCAAAAATATAATCTGGATTTAAGTAATTTGCATCATCATCTTGTATAAAATATGGTTTCATTCGGTCATTCTTTAATTATTTGTTTTATTCAAATAATCATATATTAATCAACGCATTATTGCATACCTAATTAAAAGCTAACTAGGCATGCTAAATTAACTACGACACATCCGCAGGAAATGTAATCACCCTTTCCAACTTCATTTGGTTCATCACCACCATTAACAAACGATCAATTCCCAAAGCAATACCCGCACAATCTGACATATTCGGTAAAGCAGCGAGCAAATATTCATCGATTGGCATCACATGTAAACCCAGTTTTTCACGCTCAGTATTATCTGCTTGAAAACGACTACGCAAAACCTCAGCATCAATTAACTCATCATAGGCATTGGCAAGTTCTAACCCTTCAATATAGAGCTCAAAACGTGCAGCAACTAACTCACCGTCCTCATCCAGTTTGGTCTTTGCCAACGAGGCCAATTCTGGGGGGAAATCAGTTAAAAATACCGGCGTATCAAAACCTAAACTTGGCTCAACCATATGAGAAAATAACAAATCAATATAGGCTAAACGATCATCACCCAAATCAAGATTGAGTCCTACACGGTGTGCTGCATCTTTTAATTGTTGCAATGTTGCTTGCAGTGGATTCAAGTCCAAACGATCGATAAATGCATGTTTATAACTGAGTACGGTTGGTCGAACTTCACCAAAACGTTCAGCCAAAACCACATTTAATAAATCAGTGACTTCTAGCATCAAATCTTTCAAGCTGAATTGCGGACGATACCATTCCAACATGGTAAATTCACTATTGTGCTTACGCCCATGTTCATCATCTCGAAAAACTTTACAAATTTGATAAATCGCACCACTACCACTCGCCAATAAACGCTTCATGGCAAACTCTGGTGAAGTTTGTAAATAATGCGTTTGTTTTTTGCCATGTACGTGACGCTGAGCCTGTACAGAAGCCAGATGGACATCAGTTACACCCGCTTGAGACAAGATCGGAGTTTCAACCTCTAAAACATCACGCTCAATAAAAAATTGGCGAATTTGTCTATAGAGTTTTGCTCGTGCTTTAAGCGCCTGAATATCACATGTTGGTTTAAAATCTATGCTCATGCTTTTGGCCCTCCATGAGCAGCCCATTCACGGCGCAAAGGATAAGTTTTACGAAGGTAATCAAAGGCTTTTTGATCCACCTTGCCGTCCTTTAAGCAATCTCTTAAATTTTCATCATCTCGCTGAATATTGTAAATTTCAGCTAAGTATTTTTTTAACGTTTGTTTAATGTTATTGCCATAAAAATATTGTTCACATGCCGGTAATTGTGATTCAAATTTCTTATGTGCGGTATAGGCAAATGTTTTACAAAATGCGTCATAAATCATCTGAGTACCACGTGCTTTACCTTCCAAACTGTAACCCGCAATATGTGGCGTCACGATTGTAATTAAATCCAGTAGACGTTGTGAAATCTCAGGCTCATGTTCAAAAACATCCAACACCATTTTACGACGTGTTTTTAAGATATCTGCCATTAATGCTGCTTCTTCAACAACAGCACCACGCGCTGAATTAATTAAAATGGTCTCTGGCTGCATTAGCGCCAATGCATTAGCATTGATTAAATGATGTGTTGCAAACGGCCCTGTTTGGGTTAAAGGCACATGTATGCTGATCGCATCGGCTTTCTTTAATAAAGCGTCAAATTCAACTTGCTGAACATTTTCTCGTTGTACCAAGGGATCATAGCCAATTACATTCCAGCCCAACAACTGAGCCATATATGCTAATCGTGTTCCCACATTGCCTAGACCAATAATGCCTAAAGTAAACTTTTTCCCTAAATCTAGAAAATCCTGATTGAGATGCAATAAAGCTGTAATCACATATTCTGCAACGGCTTGTGCATTGCAACCTGCTGCATTTGACCATGCGATTTGGTGCTTTTCTAATGCTGAAATATCTAGATGATCTGTACCTATGGTTGCACTACCGACAAATTTTAGTGCTGTATCTTGGACCAACTGTTCATTGACTTTTGTTATAGAGCGTACCAATAACGCATCTGCATCATTCACATCATGATGAGTCAAATTGCGTCCTGCTGCTTGATGAATGGTTCCGAATTCTGAAAAGAAATATTCAGTAAATGCTAGATTTTCATCTGCAACAATTTTCATAGCGTCATCCACAAGTTTAACTGCCGCTATGATAAACCTTTGAACCACTTAAGACTATGCAGTTCACACATCAAATCTTTTAAATATGGCATAAAAAAACCCGCAAGATCACTTACGGGTTTTTAATTCTGAAGATTTGTTTAGAACAAACGATTCATACCATTCAATGTTGCAACACGATAGGCTTCTGCCATTGTTGGATAGTTAAATGTCGTTTCAACAAAATACTTAATGGTATTGTTTCCACTTTGCATCACAGCCTGTCCAATATGGATAATTTCAGCCGCATTATTACCGAAACAATGCACACCTAATAACTCTAAGGTATCACGATGGAATAACAGTTTAAGTTCACCAACTGTATCTCCTGTAATTTGCGCACGTGCCAAATGACGGAATGATGCTTGTCCAACTTCATATGGAATTTTTTCAGCAGTTAACTGACTTTCAGTTTTACCAAAAAATGAAATTTCAGGGATGGTATAAATCCCCGTTGGAATATCTTTCACTGGTTTAACATTTTCTTCGCCGCTCATATTTGAACCAGCGCAACGACCTTGATCATATGCTGCAGAAGCAAGGGATGGCCAACCCACAACATCGCCAGCCGCATAGATATTTTCAACTTCGGTTTGATATTGGTCATTTACCGCAAGTTGCCCACGGCTGTTTGGTGTAATACCAACATTTTCAAGGCCTAAACCATCGGTATTTCCTGAACGACCATTACACCACAGAATGGCATCAGCTTTAATTTTTTTACCACTTTGCAAATACAAGACCACATGATCATCAAACGTTTCTAAATGATCAATTTGCTCATTGTGACGCATCAACACGCCTTGTTCACGTAAGTGATAAGACAACGCGTCTGCAATTTCATCATCGAGATAACTGAGCAGCTGATGTTGTGTATTGATCAAGTCAACTTTATGGTCTAAACCAATAAAGATAGATGCATATTCACAACCAATTACACCTGCGCCATAAATGATAATTTTATGAATTGGATAATCCAGATCTAAAATTTTATCTGAATCAAATACACGCGGATGATTAAAGTCTAAACCTTGTGGGTGATAAGGACGGCTACCTGTTGCAACCACAAGCTGTTTGAAAACTAAAGTTTCTTTAACACCATCTTCGCTAAAAATAATCACCGTATTTTTATCTTGGATATATGCGCGACCGTGAAATACATCGATATGGTTACGGTCATAAAAACGTGAATGTGTATCAACTTGCTGTTGAATCACTTTATGCGCATTACGCAAAACTTGCTTCATAGTGAATTGTTTCCAATCCCCTACTTTTTTAAACATTGGATCACGTTGGTAACGGATAATACTTGAAACTGTCTGACGTAAAGCCTTACTTGGGATGGTGCCGACATGGGTACAGTTACCACCAAGTTGCTCACGAATATCTACAATTGCAACACGCTTACCCGATTTAGCAAGCTTCATTGCCGCGCCTTCACCAGCAGGACCAGAGCCAAGTACGACCGCATCGTATTTCACAAATTTCCCACTAACGACTTCTTTCTTACGTGGCATTCAAAGCTCCTTAGAGTAAATTCAGTCTATATCTTGTCTTATGCGATATTATGACCTAAACCAAAACAATTTTCTGTATTTCGCATGCATATATTCTGTGATAACGACATTTAGTATATGAATAGTGTTTTTGCCCTATCTTTTTGCATTTCCGCTATAATGAGCATAATCTCCCCCGTAGAAAACAGTGGAAAAGTTGAATATGTCAGAGAACCGTAAACCAGAACAGGGTGTCAAATTACGTGGCGCGGAAAAAGTTGCTCGTATACCTGTAAAAGTTATTCCCACGGTTGAAGCACCACGAAAGCCAGACTGGATTCGTGTCAAAATGGCTGCGCCTGATGAAGTTCAACGAATCAAAACCACTTTACGTGCACAAAAATTACATACTGTGTGTGAAGAAGCAGCTTGTCCTAACCTTCCAGAATGTTTCGGTGGTGGTACTGCAACCTTTATGATCATGGGTGATATTTGTACCCGTCGCTGTCCGTTCTGCGATGTTGCACATGGTCGTCCAAATGCACTTGATCCTGATGAACCTCGTCATATGGCAGAAACCATCGCCAATCTCGGTTTAAAGTATGCAGTGATTACCTCTGTAGACCGTGATGATCTTTTAGATGGTGGTGCGCAACATTTCGTTGATTGTATTCAAGAAGCACGTCAACTCAGTCCAAAAACATTATTAGAAATATTGGTTCCTGATTTTCGTGGTCGTATGGATATTGCACTGCGTATCATGACTGAATGTCCACCAGATGTATTTAACCATAACATCGAAACGGTACCTCGCCTCTATAAAGCGATGCGCCCGGGTTCAGACTATCAACATTCTTTAAACTTATTAAAAATGTTTAAAGAATACTGCCCTGATGTGCCAACAAAATGTGGTTTGATGGTGGGTATTGGTGAAACCGAAGAAGAAGTGATTGCCCTATTAGATGATCTACATGCACACGGTGTTGATTATGTGACAATTGGTCAATACTTACAGCCTTCTAAAGAACATGCACCAATTGACCGTTTTGTCACACCAGAAGAATTTGAGCGTTATACTGCACACGGTCACAAGCTTGGTTTCAGAAATATCTGGGCTGCTCCAATGGTTCGTTCAAGCTATTTTGCAGATCGTCAATATTATGGTGAACCTGTTCCAGTGGTACGTCGTAAAGTTGATCCTGCGAAAAAAATTGCGGTACAAGCCATCGAAGCTTAAGTCATTGTTCAAAAAATTTAAGCGTCAAAAAAGCACTCAATATTGAGTGCTTTTTTTACAAATATTTTTGATCTTTAACGACACTTCCCTGTAGTTTTACCTTCAACACTACTCATACTGCTTTGTAGTTTCGTCAGTGTAGAGCATTGTAAATTTCCTGAAATAATTGATTTATTTAAGCTCAATGTTGACGAAACCTGACCTGCAAGCACATCCCCCTCAACAGAAGAATTGACCAATTTCAATACTTTGGCGGTATTGGCTTGCACATTTCCACTCACTGAAGAATTATTTAAAATCAAACTCCCACCATTGAGTACATTCACATTTCCCTCAACGGATGTACTATTTAAAGTACATGTTGCACCTGCTGGGACAGTTAAGTTTGCCACAGCATTATTGCTGATTGTACTTGAACAATTTGCAGCAAATCCAAGAGGAGCTATGCCTAAACCACATGCAATTGTGAAGAACTTTAAGAAACGCTTTTTCATTGACATTACCCTTTTGTATTATGAATTTAGAATAAATTTATTGTTGGATGATTTTAAAATATACAGTTAGAAAGTTTAATGACAAATATGTTGATTTCTTTTAACTGGGAATCATGAATATAAAATGGATGACGCTTTAGCTTATTTACCTCGTTTTACTGTTGTTGCAGATTTCGGTTGAAATAAATCATTGCTGATTTATCGACTTAGCGACTTTGACTGATTTCAAAATCAGAAAGTCGCTTAAATTAAAATAAATGTCTTTATTTTACTTTCTGCTTAAGTTCCTCAACGTAGTCTGCGTAATTCAACATTAAGCCCTTTCCAGTTAGATCCTTAGGGAGTAATTTAGTACAAAACCAATTGTCGGTCCAAGTATGATTTTGTGGGAAATATAAGCTTACTAGCTCACCTTTAACTTCTTTTTTGATCTCAGCAATAACCTTCTTTGTTTTTGCTGTCCCCATTTGTTTACTAAGATATTGAATATCAGCTGTTGCAATTCCTTCTGGTAACGCCCGTGCTGTTGATACCACTGATCATACAAGTGTTGTAGTTCTGGCTCTGTCGATGGATCAAATTTCTTACATGAAGCAAGTGTTTTTGGAAACAAGGCTGGTACATCTAAATAAGCCGTATATAGAAACTGTAGTTTGCCTGTACCGTCTGCACGTGCAACAGATGTCGCCAAGAGCAAAACGCAACACAACACTATCCGTGGAATGTTGAAAAGAGATTTTTTCATATTATATTTTCCTTCTCACTGTCGAATGTATGATTCGCACATCGTGTTAGACCACGACAAAACATATATAGGACAAGATTTAAGTATTAACTACAAATAATTGGTTAATATTTTATTTATATAAACTTAACAATAGGCTTTGACTATAGCATTTAAAAAACCACAAGGCTAAGGTTTGATTCAGTTTTTTGGCTGCCTCGAATCACATTATAATTAGTCTTATAAATCGCCAAGGACAGTATGTAAGTTTAAATCTGAAAAAATTTTTATAGGGTATTTATCCAGTCAAATCGGTTTCTAACTTATACAAGCATCTAAATAAAATACGCATCGTTTTTTAGACTGGCTCGTTTGCAAGCCTAAGCATTTCATTTAGAAATCTCTCAACGATACTGTTTTATCTATTATTTTAATTATCTATCTAATTGTTAAATAAAAATTATTTAACTCCTCATACATCGTTAAATTTTAACAATTAATATAATTTTACATTTTTTTAACGGCAACACCTCAACTTGACCTTAACATAGTGATTTTAGTCTTAGTAAAAATTGATGATGAAAAAATTAACTTTAGCTATTTCAGCAACCCTATTTTCTGGGATTTGTTTTGCCCAAAATCCATTAAGCGTACATGTATTAAATCTTGAAAATGGCTTACCTTCAAGCAATGTTAAAGTCATTCTCGAAGCGCAACAAAAAGATAAATGGGTAAAAATTAATGAAGGAAGCACAGACAGTAATGGGCGAATTTCATCCTTATACCCTGAAAACAAAGTATTAGATAAAGGTGTCTATAAGGTTACTTTTCAAACTGGTGAATGGTTTAAACAAAATAACCAACGTGCTTTTTTCCCAGAAGTTCCAGTGGTTTTTGTGATTGATGGAAGTCTTGAACATTATCATATTCCACTGTTGATTAGCCCTTATGGATATTCAACATATCGTGGTAATTGATTGATCATACCACGTTAAATTTTAGGCGTAAAAAAACCGATGTTTTTTAACATCGGTTTTTCTTGGTACAGAACTTAATTAAGCCTTTAACCATTTCTCAGCTTTGGCTTGATCTAATACATTCAACTCAACCGTTGTCAATGCAACTTCGCCGCCTTGCAACTCAAATTGCAAAAACTCATCACGACGGAATGCATAAACCGTAAATTGACCTTGCTGTTTTGCATATTGGTTTAAAAGTTTTTCAGACGCTTTTAAACCATCAATCGCAATGATCACATCATTGGCAGACAACCCCGCTTTAGCACCAACACCATCACGACGCGCTTGCTGAATGATGACACCCTCAGCTTTTTCAGCAACTTTCAAACCAAATGGAAGTGCTTTGTCATTTTGCAAGCTATAGCTCAAACCAAATTCAGGGAACAATTGATCCAGTGGTAATTCATCTGTGGTATTAATCAAATGATTAATCTGTTCGATCCAATTATCACCAGTCAGTTCATTGCACAGTTCGACAATCGTACGCTCATTGACTTGCATGCCCTTTTGGGTATTTTCATACAAACGGCGCATTAAGGCATCCAAACTAGAACCACGTAAACGTAGACCTAAATCTAAACTGAGTGCAACTAAACAGCCTTTATTGTAATAACTGGTTCCAGCATTATTTGAATTTTCATCCTGACGATAAAATTTAATCCAAGCATCAAAACTAGACTCTGAAACAGATTGAATAAAACGTCCTGGATTTTGTAGATAACGATCAATTTGCCCTTTTAACAACTTTAAATAAGATGCTTGAGAAATCACACCACTGCGATACAGAATCAAATCATCGTAATAAGAGGTGAAACCTTCAAAAATCCATAACAGTGAGGTATAGCCTTCCTGATCCAAATCATAATTTGCAAAATTTTCAGGGCGGATAAATTTAACCAACCACGAATGAAAATATTCATGGCTACACAACCCAAGGAAGCGTTGATAATCCGCAGAAGGCTCTACAGGTTCATTTGCTTTAGGAAAATCATCACGTGGTGAAATCAGACTGGTACTATTAGGATGCTCTAAACCACCATAACTATTGCCAGTTGCCATAGTCATAAAAGTATAGTTTTCAAAAGGCGCTGAACCAAACATTGAAATTTCTGTACTACAGATTTTTTCAAGGTCTTGCTTCATACGCGCTGCATTCATTGTATGCTGACCAGAAACCACAAATTCATGTGGAATCCCGTTCGCTTCAAAACTAAAACGGGTTTGATCCGCCAATTCAAATGGTGCATCAATCAATTGTGCATAATTGTTGGCTTTTAAGGTATAGCGCCCTTTCACCAAGCTTCTTGATTCTAAACCTGTGGCAATTTGAAAATGCTTTAATTCTTCAGGTAAAAATACTTCAACTTCGATTGCTGATTCTTCTTGGTCTTGTAGCCCTAGGCAGACACAAGCAGGATTGACATATAAACGGGTTTGATCGACATACGCGCCACGTACCGAAAGGTCATAGGCATAAACATCATATTCAACAGTAATCAGTTCATGGTCGGTGTTATATAAACGCCATTTATTTTTTTCAAACTTATTAATTTGCAGTTGACGACCCGCTTCATCATAGGCTTTCACAGATTCGATATGTTTAGAAAATTCACGGATCAAATAGCTACCAGGAATCCATGTAGGAAGTGACAAAACTTGGGTAGGGTTCGCCAGAAAGCGCAATGTGACATGAATGAGGTGCTGACGGTAATCGTCAAATTCAATCTGATAATGCAACATAAATATATATTCGAAAATAGACAGTGAGAAATTACCAATTAGATTAGCATTTTTTTACAAAGTCAGGCGATTTTAGTCGAAATTGTCTACGATTCTGACTAGCGAAGAGTGCAAAAAAGGCATAGCATTCGCAAAGTTTATGCACTCTTGCCATAGGATTGGCTTAAAGGTAAATCTGTTGAAAATTCTTGCTTCTTTTATCGCGATAACTGGCTTGGTTTGCTCCACGTTTGTTAACGCCGCTTTACTTAATATTAATCCGCAATCTGTTGAAGCTGAAGCTTGGACAATATTAGATACGCAATCGGGTCAAACCATTGCTGAATATAATAGTCATGTACAGCGCGCACCAGCATCCATGACCAAAATGATGGTCGCTTATATTGCGTTGAAAGAACTCAAAGCGGGTCATATCAAAAAAGAAGAGATTATTACTGCAACCCCTGTGGTTCAGATGGTGCAATGGGATGAATCTCAAATGTACCTAAAGCAAGGTGAGCAAATCTCAATTGACCAACTTCTTGCTGGATTGATTGTGATGTCTGCCAATGATGCAGCAGTAACACTGGCAGAACGTATCTCAGGTAGCGTACCTGCATTTGTTGCTCGTATGAATCAAGAAGCACAAGCCTTGGGAATGAAGGATACTCATTTTGCCAATCCTCCCGGTATTACCATGCCTGATCATTTTTCGTCAGCTCATGATATGGCGATCTTAGGTCAAGCAGTGACATCACAAACCCCTGAATATATGCATTATTCAGTGATGCCAAGTTTTAGTTATAACCAACATTTTCATCATGCCACCAACCTTGTTTTAAAGTCTGATCCAAGTGTAGATGGTTTAAAAACAGGTTTTACCAAAGCAGCCGGCTATAACTTAGCACTGACAGCGCATCGTCCTTCTGCCATTACAGAGTCTCCTGATCGTCGTTTAATTGTGGTGGTGATGGGTGCAAAAAGTGCAGTTAAACGCGCGGAAATTGCACATAAATTGTTAAACTTGGGCTATGCCTACACCCGTGATGAAGTCGCAATTAAAGACAAACAGCTGATTGCTGAGCTTCCTGTAGTTAAATCCACCTTGAAAATGTTTAAGGTTGAAGCAAAAAAACCTCAACTCATTACCACATCTTTATATAACGATGCGACACCAATTGATTTAGCGACTTTTGATGTTGTAAATAGCCGTATTATGAAAACTGAAGCAAATGGTTTATTGGCAACAGTTGAACCGCTTACAACAACTCAAACCCATTTGAATGTTGAACTGAATGAGACATCACTTACCGCACCTTTAGAAAAGATCATGCATTTGGCAAAAGTGAATGTTTACCAAAACAATCAACTGATTCAAAGTTTTGATATTGAAGATGAAGTGCATATCGAACAAGCCTCTTGGTTTGAACGCTTAATGGAATGGATCAAGTCAATTTTTGGAATTTAATTAAAACCAACCAATTTACTTAGATTTATTATAATTATGTAACCTGTAATACAAAAAAAACCTAAACAATTAAATAGAATGGCATATTTATGCCATTCTATTTTCATAACAACAATTTAGGTTTTCTATGTCAAATCTACATCATATCGTGATTGTTGGTGGTGGCGCTGGTGGTTTAGAACTGGTGACACAACTCGGTGATACGCTTGGAAAGAGTAAAAAAGCCAAAATCACCCTTGTTGACCAAAAACTCACCCATATCTGGAAACCATTGCTGCATGAAATTGCGGCTGGTACCATGAACCCAAGTGATGAAGAAACCAATTATTATGCGCATGCAGCCAAGCATCACTATGAATTTGTCTTGGGCCGTTTTGAACATTTAGATCGTGATAACAAAACCATCGAGCTTAGCAAAACCCAAACCAGTAAATATGAATCCAATCAAGAGCAAATCACACTGCATTATGACACTTTAATTCTGGCCGTCGGCTCAGTCTCCAATGACTTTAATACGCCTGGGGTTAAAGAGTTTTGTCATTATCTCGACAGTCGACAACAAGCAGAAGTCTTCCAGCAGGACTTACTGCACTTGTATTTAGATGCACAAAATAAAAATATTGATCGTGAATTACACATTGCCGTGATTGGTGCAGGCGCAACAGGTGTTGAACTTTCAGCTGAGTTGGTTCAAGCCAAACAGAACTTTTATAAATATGGTTTAAATAAAATTAACCCAAACAATGTCAAAATTACTTTGGTTGAAGGCGCTGATCGTATCTTACCTGCACTTTCTGAAAAAATGGCTGAGCATGCCACACAGCAATTACAACGAATGAAAATAGATGTATTAACGGGCAAACGTGTTGAAAAAGTAGATGCTGAAAAAGTCTATTTTAGTGATGGCACTTCCGTAGAAGCGCAATTAAAAGTTTGGGCAGCAGGGATAAAAACCCCTAAAGTGATTGCCAATTTAGCAGGCTTTGAAAAAGATCGCATGGGGCGTTTAAACGTATACGCAACCTTACAGACTCAGGCTGATCCAAACATTTTTGCCTTTGGTGATTGTGCCCACTGTATCTTAGATGCAAGAGAAGCACCACTTGGTCCACGTGCACAAGTCGCAAGTCAACAAGCTTCGTTTCTTGTAGATGCAATGAATGCACGTATCAAAGGACGGCCACAGCCAATGTTCCAGTTCGCAGACAAAGGTTCACTGGTATCACTCAGTGAAAATAAAGCGGTCGGTGAGCTACTTGGTCAGGTCAATGTTCAAGGCTTTGTGGCAAAATCGATGTATGTGTCTTTATATCGTATTCATCAAGCGACGATATATGGCTATGCTCATGCAGGCTTGTTAACGGCTAAAGATTTTGTTACACGAAAAATCGCACCAAAAATAAAATTGCATTGAAATTTAAATTTTTGCCCATATTTATGAAAAAATGGTCAAAATACAGATGAAAATGCAATTTTTTAGTAATTTTAGTCTACAAAAATTGCTTTTCACTTTATGATGTAGCCTTAAAATTATCGATTACCGAATGGATCAATAACATGACTGCTATTGCAAATAACAACGTGGTTTCTTTCCACTATACGCTGACTAACGCTGAGGGTGAAACTCTCGATAAATCACAAGGTGAACCACTTGCATATTTACATGGCGCAGGTAACATCATTCCTGGTTTAGAAAAAGCTTTAGAAGGTAAAACTGTAGGTGACAAATTTACAGTCACTATCCCAGCTGCTGAAGGTTATGGCGAATACAACCCTGACCTCGTTCAAGAAGTTCCTGCTCAAATGTTCCAAGGTGTTGAGAACATTGAAGCTGGTATGCAGTTCCAAGCTCAAACTGATGATGGTGTTCAAATCGTTACTGTTAAAGCAATCGAAGGTGACAACATCATCGTTGATGCTAACTTCCCATTAGCTGGCCAAGATCTTACTTTTGAAGTTGAAATCGCAGAAGTTCGTGATGCTTCTCCAGAAGAATTAGAGCACGGTCATGTACACGGTGCAGGTGGCCATCACCACTAAGATCTGCTTGATCGGATCGAAAAGGCAAAGTTTTTACTTTGCCTTTTTTATGCGTATTGGTTTAAATTGATGAAAACCTAGTGTGAATGAATCCATTCCTATCAATCCTATGCAAAAACAACTTCTTTGGTTCCGTCAAGACTTACGTATTCAAGACCATACTGCCCTATGGCATGCAGCGCAAAGCGGTCCTTTAATTGCACTGGTGATTCTCTCACCTGAACAATGGCGGATGCATGACGATGCACCAATTAAGCTTGATTTCTATTTACGTCAAATTCAAGCCATTCAACAAGAACTTGCTTCTATTCAAATTCCGCTGATTATCCGCACTGTTCCCTTATGGGAAAACATTGCAACAGAGATCGATCAACTCTGTCAAAAACTGAACATTGAAAATGTACACGCCAATATTGAGTGCGGTGTTAATGAGTTAAATCGAGATTTCCAAGTTCAAAGACAACTGAATCAAAGTAACCGTGATTTGGTTTTATATCATGATCGCACTTTGTTCCCTGTCGGTTCAATTCGCAATAAATCCAATCAACCCTATCAAGTCTTCGGTGCATTTAAAAAATATTGCTATGAACAATTCAGTATTTCGATCCCGCAATGCTTCCCTATTCCTGAGACTCAAGCTTTAAATGATGCAATAGATGTGGGCGAGTTGGATAACAATAGCCTGCCGACTTTGGTCGAGCTTGGTTTTACATTCGATCCGAATCGGATCGACAAGCAGTGGCAAATTGGCGAACAATATGCTTTAAATGTCTTGGATGATTTTATTGAAAACAAAGTCCATCATTATCAACTCGAACGTGATTTCCCCCAAATTGAAGCCACCAGCCAGCTTTCAGCCTATTTAAATATAGGCATCCTTTCAATTCGACAATGTTTCAATGCCCTCTTTCGAGCACAATTTGGACATTTTTCTATTGATCATGTTGGTCAACAAACATGGCTCGATGAGCTACTTTGGCGTGAGTTCTATCAGCATATCCTGTTTGATTTCCCGCGTGTGTCAAAGCACTTGCCCTTTAAAATGCCCACACAGCAGCTACAATGGCGCGATGCTCCAAATGATTTAAGCGCTTGGCAAACTGGTCAGACAGGGATTCCTATCGTCGATGCAGGTATGCGCCAGTTACTTCACACAGGCTGGATGCATAATCGGATCCGTATGGTTGTCGCCATGTTTCTCACCAAGAACCTATTGATTGATTGGCGTTTAGGTGAGCAATGGTTTATGCAACATCTTATTGATGGGGATTTGGCTGCCAATAACGGCGGATGGCAATGGTGTGCATCCACAGGAACTGATTCCGTACCTTATTTCCGGATTTTTAACCCTATCAGCCAATCGCAGAAATTTGATGCACAAGGTGATTACATTCGACAATGGGTTCCAGAACTTGCACATTTAGACGCAAAAACCATTCATGAACCTTATGCAAAAAATCCCAATATTGAGCTCAATTATCCAAAGCCAATTGTGGATTTAAAACAAAGTCGTATTCGAGCAATTGAAGCTTTTAAGCAGATCTAAAGTCTCACTTAAAAGCGTTTCAATGGTTTGATTAAATCGCGTGTTGAAACAATTTAAACGGATTTTGAGGATGGTTTTTTGGGCGTTCAATCGATTCAAAATAGCAGTAATATTTAAAGATGCGATCCAAAGAAACATAAAGCACTTTTTGTTCTGAAACTGACCAGATTTGCGCATGGTTAGAACCTGATAAGGTACTTCCACTCAATTGAAACAGATAAAAATCTTGTGTACGTTGAACTGGTTTTTGAGTAGCTTGCGTGTCTGAGCTTGATGAAATCTGACTGGATGAATTTAATAATCGACATGGTGTATTAATGAGCCATTTTTCACTAAACCAAAGTTGTAACAGATCACCCAAATACAGTTTTTTTTCAGTAAATGGCCAAACATCTAAATAGGCTTGTTCAACTTGGATAAAATATTGTTCAGGATCTTGCAAGATTGAAAGGTAGTTTTCTTGATAGAATGAGAAGTTTTCAAAAATTTGAGAAATAGTAAGCGTATTCATTCGCTGTCTCCTATTTAGCCATTTAGTGCTGGCAAGTTGGTTTTAAATCCACACTGTTTAAGTCAAACTTAAACACTCTTTATGGTTTTAATCTAACAAGACCGTTTCACTATTGCAACTGTCAGAATCAATTTTTTTAATTTATCTATAGATTGCTCAAATAAAAACCATACAGTGTACAAATGAAGAAAAGATGACAGGAAAGGCTTGACCCATAAAGATATATCCTTATAATCGCATTCAGATTCTCCAATAGCTCAGTCGGTAGAGCGACGGACTGTTAATCCGCAGGTCCCTGGTTCGAGCCCAGGTTGGAGAGCCAAATTCTAAAAGCCCACTTTGATAAGTGGGCTTTTTTTATTTCAAGACTAGACACTGGGTGTGACAAACTAAAGCAACAGTTCCATCTGGTTTTTCTTAAACAGCCCAACGAAATAGACCAAAGCAATGCTTTGGTCTATTTTTTAAATTCAGTTTTTAATTAGGCAAGCAGTTAAACCGGCACACCACTATGGAAACGGAAAGTCTTATCAGGCGTTAAAATCAAATCCTTCTCTACTTCACGAATCAATTCGATGCGTTGCTGAATATCCTCTTCTGGATCTTTTAATTTAGCAGTTTTAGCAACATCTAAAGCCAAAGCTAAATAGTCCTCATAGTGACGAGATTCAGATTTCAGCAAGTAACGGTAATAACGACCCAACTCATCATCTACCAATGGCGCTAAGGCATAAAATCGTTCACAAGAACGTGCTTCAACAAACGCACCAATCACCAAAACATCAATCAACGCTTCTGGTTCATAAGTACGAATTTCCTTACGCAAACCACCTGCGTAACGACCTGCACTCAGACCTTTCCATTCTTGACCACGTTTGCTCATAAACTCTAACACTTGTTCATAATGCAACATTTCTTCACGCACAAGTTGCGCTAATTTGATCTGCAAATCGGTAAAAAAACTGTAGCGAAACATCAAGTTCATTGCTGTTCCAGCCGCTTTCTTTTCACAATTCGCATGATCCTGCATGAGCAATGGGAGATTGTTCAATGCCTCATCCAACCATGCCTTTGGCGTTTCACAGCCTAAAAAAGCAATCACAGGTTGCATGAGTTCATCATAATTCATATTCGACATGATCAATATTCAACAACGTAAATCAAAAATTAAATTAACCAGCTGCATGAAGTGCGGCCTTCATGTCCTTTACTGCTTGTTCCAAACCGACAAAAACACTTTCGGCAATAATCGAATGTCCAATATTGAGTTCATGAATCTGAGGAATTGCAGCAATTGCAGCCACATTGTCCAAATTCAAACCATGACCAGCATTGACGACCAAACCTTTAGATGCGGCGTACTCTGTACCTTTAATAATTCTTTCAAGTTCAATCTGTTGAGCTTCAGCAGTTTTAGCGTCTGCATAAGCACCCGTATGTAATTCGATGGTTGGTGCACCACAAGCAATTGCAGCATCGATTTGCGCAAAATCAGCATCAATAAACAAAGATACATCACAACCAATTGCAGTTAATGCCTGAGTCGCAGCTTTAACATCTTCAAAATGCCCAAGCACGTCTAAACCACCTTCTGTGGTGATTTCTTGACGTTTCTCTGGCACAAAACACACATGATGTGGTTGAATCTCTTTTGCAAATACAACCATTTCATCGGTTACAGCGATTTCCAAGTTCATTCTTGTCGTCAATACAGGTCGCATACGGCGCACATCATCATCTTGAATATGACGACGATCTTCACGTAAGTGTAAAGTGATGCCTTCCGCCCCTGCTTGTTCGCAAATTAATGCAGCTTTCACAGGATCAGGATAAGTCGTTCCACGTGCTTGTCTGAGTGTTGCAACATGGTCAATGTTTACACCTAGCAATGCAGCCATAACATTCTCCTAATTAACCAATAAAATAAAATTAACGACTCAACGTTTTAGATTGAGCGTTTTGAACCCAAAGCTGACGACTTTTTAATGGTCGATCACCTAAAAGTGAAGTAATCATTTGTCGATAGAGTTTAGCCAATAATTGTAACTGTTCTGGGCTAAAATCCCTACCCTTTTCATAATTTGCCATGCTTAGAATTTGTTGGCCCAGCAACGTCCCAGACGAGGTATATGACACTGGTGTAAAGCCTTCGGCCAATTGAAATTGATAACGTTGGGTCAGCATAATCTCTTGTTGATTTGAATCATGCCCATAATCCAGTGGATAGCCCAACTCTTCTAACAGTGCGTGTTCAAACTGGCGTAAAATTTGTCGAAGAAATAAATCAGCTTGCGGATGTTCAGCCAATTTTTGTAAATGTTGTAAAGTTAAATGGTATTGCTGAAATGTTTCAGACATCATTTCTTCAAGCGGACATAAACGAAGCAGCAGTTCATTTAAATAAAAGCCCGAAAAGAAAGCATCCCCATAAAAGAAAATCGGTTGATTAAGTATTTCGAGTTTTGAAAAGTTTTTAAGTTCGGATTTTCCCGACGCTTGTAAAGTAATCGGTTGGTATTGTGGTGGTGGGGTTTGTCTAAGAATACCGTCGACACGACCATGCTCTTGTGTAAATAAGTGCACAATATGACTACGTTCTCTGTATTTTCGATGATGGATTAAATAACCATGCAAGATTTCATTACGCATCTAGCTTGAACTTAATCATCCTTTTGTTTTTTCTTATCATCGTCATCATCCCCGTCAGGGATAACAGCGCCTACAACCGCAGCAGTGCCTTTAACCACGCCTTTTGTGGTTTTATAAGCAACTTTGACGGGAACTGTCACAATTTTAGTGATACAGCCTTGTAACATGATTATGCAAGCAAGAATTGCTATAACTCGAATCATTTCAGTTCCCAAAAAGTCAATTAAATATCGCTGTAGCCTAAACTTTTTAAAGCACGTTCGTCATCAGACCAACCGCCTTTAACTTTCACCCAAAGTGTTAGCATGATTTTTTGCTCAAACATTTTTTCCATGTCGACACGAGCATCCATACCAATTTTCTTCAGCTTAGCACCTTTTTCACCGATCACGATGGCTTTTTGCCCAGGGCGATCAACAAAAATTGTAGCATCAATATAAGTACATGCAGCTTTAGGACGACCAGTTTTTTCATTCACTGTCGCTTCTTCTGTTTTAAATGATTCAATTTGAACCGTTAAATCATAAGGCAGCTCTTCGCCTAACTGACGCATAATTTTCTCACGAATGATTTCACTGGCAAGAAAACGTTCTGAACGGTCAGTTAACTGTTCTAAAGAATATAATGGTGGCTGGAATGGTAGATACTTTTCAATCGCTTCACGCAAATGATCCAAGTTTGCACCACGTAAGGCTGAAACAGGAACAATTTCAGCAAAATTCATCAACTTCGCACGTTCTTGGATCAACGGTAAAATCATACGCTTATTTTCTAAGGTATCGATTTTATTGATAATCAAAACGACTGGCATTTCTGCATTTTGCAGTTTTTCTAAAACCAAGTCATCATTTGGTGTCCATTTCTGGGCATCTAAAACAAATAGAACCAAATTGACATCACGTAATGCAGAATGTGCAGCTTTGTTCATCATTTTATTGATCGCACGCACTTCTTTCTTGTGCATCCCCGGTGTATCAACAAATACAGCCTGAGACTTTTCACGACTATCAATACCAATGATTTTATGGCGTGTCGTTTGTGGCTTACGTGAAGTAATTGACAACTTTTGACCCAATAAATGGTTCATCAATGTCGATTTACCCACGTTTGGACGTCCTACAATTGCAACAAATCCACTTCGATAATCCGAAGGGATTTCTGTACCTTGTGAGCTAAAAAATTGATTAATTAACTCATTACCGCTTTCAGACGGTTCGTGATCAGCATCATTGTGATCGGAATGTGTACTCATGCAGTTTACTGCTCCAATATCTTTAAAAAATCCGCCGCGACTGCTTGTTCTGCAAAACGGCGACTTGATCCCTCACCCATCATTTTAGGCAAGCCATCTACTGTACATTCTACTTTAAAATGCTGGTTAGGTGCATCACCCTGAATATCTACGACCTCATAAACTGGGAGATGCTTTTTACGAGCTTGTAGATATTCTTGCAAACGTGATTTTGGGTCTTTGAGTTGATCTGTCGGTTCGATATGATCTAAATACGGTTCATACCATTTTAAAACAATCGATTCCAACAAAGGCAAATCTCGTGTTTCGGTATAAATCGCGCCAATAATTGCTTCAACTGTATCCGCTAATATTGACTCACGATGATGACCGCCTGATTTCAATTCACCTGTACTTAAAATTAAACTTTGACTTAGCTTTAAATCATTGGCAATTTTACCCAGTGCTTCTTGGCGTACCAAAGTTGCGCGCATACGCGTCAAACGTCCTTCATTTTCATGAGGGTACGCATGATATAAGTAATTTGCGATGATCATACCCAACAATGCATCACCTAAAAACTCTAGGCGCTCATAGTTGTATTTGTGACTCACCGAGCGATGAGTCAGCGCGAGTTGTAATAACTCGTATTGTTTAAACTGGTAACCGATTCTACTCTGTAAGCGAGGATCACTTACTTTCAACTGACCTTTGATCAAAACTCTTCTCGAAAGTGAGGACTAAATCTATATTCAGCATGAAATTTTTTCGTACTTCATATTTTTTAGTCACTTGTAAACCATCTTTAGTTGATACAGTCGCAATATCCTCAAGTTTAGTATCTCGGATATTGTTCATTTCTAACCGTTTATCAACTTCTGTTGCAAATTTCATTGGTGTGATTTCAGCAGAGCTATTCTTTATCTGCTCTACAATTTGGTTATTAATCACACGATCATCCCAGTATAAAGGCCATACAGCAACTATGATTTTCAACATAAAAGCTAAAGCAATTATCCCCAGTAAAATTCCAATATATGAAGCGCCTTGTTGATTTTTACGCATTTTTTTTATCCAACAGCTCAGAATGAATAATCTTTAATCGCAATTGAAAATAATCATATAATTGAGTCAAATACACTGCTGCAGACTCACTGATCATTTTCAATTGTTATAAATTTTTTATCCACTGCAAACCCTGGTGTGATAAAAAACTTTACCGCGCTATTATCCTTGAAACTGCATCAAGTTGCTAGTTTAAATCATTTGTTCTATTTCATTTTTCTTATAAATCAAGACAACTTTATAGCTTTAACAGATAAAAATAAAGGTCAATAAAAATTGACCTTTATTTGATTTTCTAAACTGTAGTCGATTAGTTAATTGCACCGTTGCGACTAAATGAAGGCATTTTTAAACCAGGTTCCTTATGCATCCACACATATATTGCATGACCAGTTAAGTTTTCTTCAGGTACAAAGCCCCAAAAACGACTGTCTGCACTTTGGTCACGGTTATCACCCATGGCAAAATACTGGCCTTTTGGAACAGTCACTTCCCAACTTTGACCATTTGATTTTACAAAGCGGTCATTTGCAGTTGCTACATAAGGTAGGTCTTGTTTTTTCTGTGCATAATTAAATGCTGAAACCAAAGTATTTTGACCTTCCAACAAACGAACTAAATGCTTATGCGTACCCATCGTTTCATAATAGTAGATTGACTTAGGCGTATCTAAAATATCTTTTTCACGACTAAACTCAGCAGGTACTTGCTCAACATTTTTACCATTGATTGTAAGTTGACCATTATTGAATTCAAGATGGTCACCCGGTAAACCAATAATACGTTTGATATAACTTATTTTGGGATTTTCTGGATAACGGAAAACAGCAACATCACCACGTTGTGGCTCACCAATATCAATTATCTTGGTATTGGTAATCGGTAAACGCACACCATACTGGAACTTATTCACCAAAATATAATCACCTGTTTCTAAAGTCGGTACCATAGAATCAGAAGGAATATTAAACGGTTCAAATAAGAATGAACGCAATACCAAAACTACTGCTAGAACAGGCCAGAAATCATATGCCCATGAAATGATGACATTTTCATTCCCCTTACCTTTTGTTGCACGTTGTTTCAGTACAAACTTATCCAGTAACCATAGCCCAAAAAATATAAGCGTTGCAGGAACGAGAATTAAATTAAAATCAAAATCCATGAGCAATAAGACCTCTAGTTTTTATCTTTCTACTTTTAACACAGCAAGGAACGCTTCTTGTGGGATTTCAACACTACCCACTTGCTTCATGCGTTTCTTACCTTCTTTTTGTTTCGATAACAGTTTCTTCTTACGAGAAACGTCACCACCATAACATTTAGCCAATACGTTTTTACGCATCGCTTTAACTGTTGAACGTGCAATGATTTGTGCACCAATTGCAGCTTGAATCGCCACATCAAACATTTGACGCGGAATCAAGTCTTTCATTTTTTCAACTAAAGCAATACCACGGTGACGCGCATCATTACGATGACAAATCATTGCCAAAGCATCAACCTTATCACCATTAATTAACACATCAACCTTAACTAGAGATGAACTCTCAAAACGCACGAAATTGTAATCCAGTGAAGCAAAGCCACGTGAGCAAGATTTCAATTTATCAAAGAAATCCATAACCACTTCTGCCATTGGAATTTCAAAGGTAATTGATACTTGGTTACCCAAGAATTTCATATCTTTTTGCACACCACGGCGCTCGATACATAAAGTCATGACATTACCCAAGTATTCTTGAGGCACTAAAATATGACATTCAGCAATCGGCTCGCGTAAATCTTCAACTGTTGAACCATCAGGCATTTTAGATGGGCTATCGATATAAATCGTTTCGCCATTTTTCATCAATGCTTCATAGATTACGGTTGGCGCAGAACTGATTAAGTCTAAATCATACTCACGCTCTAGACGTTCTTGTACAATTTCCATGTGTAGCATTCCCAAGAAGCCACAACGGAAACCAAAACCTAAAGCATCTGAGCTTTCAGGTTCAAAGAACAACGCAGAATCGTTAATTTGTAACTTATGTAGCGCTTCACGGAATGGTTCAAAATCACTGGCATCAATTGGGAATAAACCCGCATATACCTGTGGTTTTACCTTTTTAAAACCCGGTAAAGTTGCAACATCAGGTGTGGTTGCCAAGGTAATCGTATCACCAACTGGCGCACCAAAAATGTCTTTGATCCCTGCAATGATAAAGCCAACTTCACCCGCTTCTAAAATACCGGTATCGGTATGTTTTGGATTAAAAATACCAACCGAAGTGATAATGTGTGATTGACCTGTTGATTTCATCAACATTTTATCGCCTTTACGCACACGACCTTGTTTGATACGAACTAGTGATACAACACCTAAATAGTTATCAAACCAAGAGTCAATAATTAAGGCTTGTAAAGGTGCGTCACGGTCACCTTGCGGTGCTGGAATAATGTCGACCAATGTCTCTAAAACAGACTCTACACCTAGACCTGTTTTTGCCGAACATGTTGGTGCATGTGTTGCTTCAATACCGATAATTTCTTCGATTTCATGAATAACACGTTCAGGTTCGGCTTGTGGCAAATCGATTTTATTCAGGACAGGTAGTACTTCTAAACCCTGCTCAATTGCGGTATAGCAGTTTGCAACAGATTGCGCCTCAACCCCTTGTGCAGCATCGACAACCAACAATGCACCTTCACAAGCTGCAAGAGAACGCGATACTTCATAAGAGAAATCCACGTGTCCCGGTGTATCAATAAAGTTTAATTGATACTCTTGCCCATTTGGATGGGTATAGTACAAGGTTACAGAAGCCGCTTTAATGGTAATCCCACGTTCACGCTCAAGCTCCATAGAGTCTAGGACTTGAGCCTGCATTTCACGGTCTTGCAATCCACCACACATTTGAATGAAACGGTCTGCAAGTGTCGACTTGCCGTGGTCGATATGAGCGATAATCGAAAAATTACGTATATTGTTGATATTAACGGATTTCTTAGCTACTGCCATACACTACTCTAAAAATATGTACACAATCATGTACTCAATATCAAAAGTACTTATGACGTGCAAAAAATGAAATATCTTAATTGCTGCACAGTATAAGCAGAACATGGTCAAAAATATAGTAATTACATATAAAAATAAGACCTGCTGTGTATTGTTTTATCAACTGTGTCAATCCATGCTTTTAATCTGGTGACTCACAAGAACGAGCAGAACCAAGCGCTTTTTCTTGATACTTATGCATCCTGACACTTCTATTCTTAGCTAAATAGTGTTCCAGCATACTTGATGCATAGATGGATAATTATCTTTATAGATGGATAGTTATCTTTAACGCTGCATCAATCATTAGCCTTATGTTTTTTCATTGATGTCACCTTAATCATAGGAGATAAATCATTCGCTAGTGCAGAAATGAGCGATGTTCATTCTGTACATAGAATCTGTAATCCTGTACATAGAATCTGTACTCGTCTTTTTAATAAAAATAGGATCGGACTCATAAAAAGTTTGAGCCAGACTATAAAAAATAACTGATTAAATCTCATGATAAAAAAGAATGATCCAGCAAAATATCAATAAAACACATAAAATAACTGAAGCAGCTTCAAACAAAATTAAAATTATTTACAACTTTTTGACTCTTTTTATATTCCTCAATCGTTTTAGTAATAGCTTATCTAAACAAAAACATTAACGTGGTGCTGTGCAGATAGAAATTAACCTTATTGGCGAATCTAAAGCACTTGATTCAAGCTCAATAGAAATCTTTGTTCAACAACAGATTACAGTGACCCCAAAATGACAAAACAGTCAGGTCATTGATATGAATATTATCCTTTTAGGTTGCAACGGCCATACCGCTGTGACCATGATTGAATGGTGAGACAATTTGAATAAAGACCATGATCCTAAGCCTAACATGCAACAGACCCAACTGATTACTCTGGCAGAACAGCTTCGCCCTGAACTGCATCGCTACTGTTCGCGACTGATGGGCTCTGTCATTGAAGGTGAAGATGTTGTTCAGGATACGCTTGCACGGGCATTGCTTGTGATTGACAAAATACAAGATTTTCAGATGTTACGTGCCTGGTTATTCCGTGTAGCACATAACCGAGCACTTGACTTACTCCGAAGTCGAGCCATTCGAATAACAGAAGCTGTAGATACTACTACTGACGATATTGAAGATATAAATACCTCTGATCCGATGGAGATGCTGATGCGCGAGGAAACAATTAAAATGGCCGTTTCACGATTTATGCAACTCCCAGTACTTCAGCGCAGTGTCATCATTCTTAAAGATGTTCTTGATGAGCCTCTTGTAGACATTGCTACCCTACTGAATCTCTCAGTAGACTCAGTAAAAGCCCATCTTTCCCGTGGGCGTGCTCGACTGCGCGAAATCAACATAACCACTAAAGAAGCACAAATTGCCCGACCAACATCTGATGCAGTAGCAAACTATGTAAAGCTGTTTAACCTACGCGACTGGGATGGGCTAAAAGCATTACTTTCTGATGATGTCAAACTCAGTCAGTCTACTCATCCTATCCGTGTTGGCGCTGCCGATGTCTCCATGTTCTTTGGTGCCTACGCAAAAATTGACCATATCTGGCTAGTTCCCGCATGGCTTGGAGATCGTGAGGTCATTGCGGTCTTTGAAAACCGTATAGACCTCAAACCAAGTTATATCATGTGGCTGGAATGGCAAGAAGGCAAAATTAGCTTTATTCGAGATTATCGCTATGTGCGATATGTTGCCGCTGATGCAGAGCTGATATTAACCCCAAATAAATAAACAATTAGGCTCTTCATTATACTTAAACCAACTTTGCGTTGAGTACATAGCTATTTGTGATGAGCCAGATGCCTTAAGGAGAATACTATGAAAGCACAAGCAATCCGTATTCCAGATCTAGCACGTAAAGTATGCCCATTGGAAAATATTGGTTATGAAGATGCTTTTAGCATTAATATTGCTAATCCCATGATGAATAAAAAGTACAGCGCTGAAAAATGGGCATATGAGATTTTTGCCAATGCCCCTCCAGCTATAAATCAGATTGTTAGTCAATCATGGAATACATTGGGTTTTAAATCCAAATCTGAATCACACTGGCAATCACTAAAATCAGGAACTGTGATTAAACAAGAAGATTTAATCATGATGGTTGTTCATTCAGATTCAGTTGATATTCAAATATGTATGGTCATCAACGTGATGGAATCTCAAGTGATCTTCTCCTCTTTCTTTAGCCGGGGTTATAAATGGTTATCAGCACCCACTTTGAAAATGATGACAGTTCCGCATCGCCTGATTGCACCATATTTACTTAATACTGCGGCTGAACGTATGAAATTAAAATCATTGATTTTTGTCGTTTAAAAATAGCACATCTCAAAATTGAATCATTTCACTCATACAATCACATGTGCATTTTTACAGATAAGCTCTCCATTGAGAGCTTTATTTTATTTATTCCGAAGCATATATTTCATTCAAATCGATGTTTGAACTTTTCCCTAGCATAATTAAGCATTACCAGGACATTCTCCTATCTATTCAACTGTAGACCATGATTTAAAGTTAATGAATGCAAATTAGAAAACTTTATCTTGCCTAAAAATCTTTTCAAACACCGTCCCATTGCATTTGCTTAATCTTGCTGATTTATCAATCCGTATCCGTATGATCAAACTGTTCAGCGGCGAATTAAATTATATAAAAAGCCAAATCGAAAGCACTTCACTCAATCAAATTAAAATAATTTATAAACTTTTTGACTCTTTTCTGAGGCTTCAATCGTTTTAGTAGTACATCACTTCATTAGACATTGGAGAAATCGTCATGAATCTGAAAGATAAAAAAGTTGTGGTTACTGGTGGTAGTAGTGGTCTCGGTTTAGGTCTAGTTGAAGCGCTGGTTGATCAAGGTGCAAAAGTAACTGTGGTTGCACGTAATGCCAAAGATCTTGATGCTGTCGCTGAACGGTTAGGGGTTGATACAATTTCTGCGGACATCACAGATGAAGCTGCGGCACATCGTATCATTGCAGACATTCGTCCAGATGTCCTTGTGTTAAATGCTGGAGCAGCGCCGCGAATGGGGCTTCTGGATGAATTAACTTGGGAAGAGTTTTCTATAAATTGGGAAACTGATGTCAAAGCAGCCTTTTTCTGGTTTCAAGCTGTATTAAAAACACCGCTAAATCCAGGCAGCCGAGTTTTAGTGGGATCTAGTGGTGCAGCTGAGTCTGGTTCTCAGATGACAGGTGGCTACGCCAGTTCTAAACGTGCGCTTTGGTTCATGACCAAATATGCCAATTTGTTTGCGCAAGATAAAAATCTTGGTATTCAGTTTCAGGCCATCGTTCCTCGCATGATGATCCTTGGTACGGGCGTTGGTGACTCAGCAGCAGGTGCTTATGCAGCAGCCATGGGAATTACACCTGAAGAATTTGTCTCCCGCTTTGGGGCACCTATGCCACCGAGAGCTTTTGGTGATCATGTGATTTCAATACTTAAAGAGCCTCAATTTGCTGAGAGTATGGTACTGGGACTCAATGGTAATGATGGCGTGACGGTTATCGATTTATAACCACCACTCAAAAGATCAGGGTTATACAGCCTGCGCTAAGTGAAGCTGTTATCTCCCTGATCATAATTTAAATCAGTTGATTTTCGCTCAAAACCTTATTAAGGCATCATCCTATGATCCACCTACATTACTGGCCAACGCCAAATGGCCATAAGATCACTATTTTTCTTGAGGAAGCAGGACTTAAATATGATGTAATACCTGTGAATATCGGTCGGGGGGATCAGTTAAAATCAGCCTTCCTTGCTATTTCACCCAATAACCGTATTCCAGCAATCATCGATGATAGTCCAGACGATGGTGTGGCGAGCCTTTGAGTGTGTTTGAGTCTGGCGCAATTCTTCAATATTTGGCTCAAAAGAGCGGATTATTTCTCTCCAGTGAACCCAGAGCACGAATCATGGCATTGGAATGGCTGTATTGGCAAGTCGGTGGGCTCGGTCCAATGTTAGGTCAGAATCAACATTTCGCAAAGTATGCACCTGAAAAAATTCCTTATGCAATCGAACGTTATGTCAATGAAACCCGACGCCTCTATAAAGTGTTGAATACTCATCTCGACGGACGTACTTTCATTACAGGTCAAGATTACTCAATTGCCGATATGGCAGCATATCCTTGGATCGTTCACCATGAAGAACATGGCATAAAGCTTGCTGATTTCCCTCATATTAAAACTTGGTTTGAAACAATCCGTGAACGCCCTGCTATTCAGCGTGCATATAAAGTAGCTGAGGAGGTACAAGTGATGGATCCAACTCAGGACAGCTTGGCACACAAAATATTATTTGGTTTGACTCAATAAAGTCAGGTCGTAACGAAATGAATTTGTTGCTGAACGATACATTATTTAGCAATAGTGTAAATGAGTCCTGAGATGCATGTCGTTACGATCAAATCCACTATACATTTACGACTCTGAAAATTTATTTCTCTACTGGTCTTTTTCTAAACAATTTTTTGAAAATTTATGCAAATCACAATTGAAACCCGCACTTATATTTTAGATCCAGGAAAGCTAGGTTATTATAATGGAAACACGTATATTTATAATGAATGGCTAATTGGTCCACAACATAAACAAAGCTACCAAATCGATTATGAAAAATTGATAATATTGATCAATGTCGCTCAATATACCCCATTGATCAATGCAACGATTCCGCAAACGCTGATCTATGATCAGTTTCTCAGCCCAAAATTAAATAAATTACTGAATGGTTTAAAAAAACTGGATATTGAATTAAGCATTCAACAAGGTGAAACAGTTTTATTGCCAAGTGATATACAAATAGATCTGGGTATGCAGGATACTGCAGTTAAAAAAGAATTTAGTAGAAATATGCTGATTAATATATTGAATTCAGGAGCTGAATTTTTCTTAATGCGAACAGGACCTTCCCTTAATTAATTTTTTATTATCAAATAGATATTTGATCAATCCTTTTTATAAAGAAGGAACTTTCAGTACCAATATAATTCAGTTAACATGATTATTTTTTGATTTATAGAAGCGGTTTCATAATATTT